>JANNMQ010000557.1:0-9817 GCA_031398045.1 Rubrivivax sp. | reverse complement strand
AGAAGCGACCGAGCCGCTGTCCAGGTGGTCGCGGCCAATGACGATGGGCGCTTTCAGCTCGCCGCTTTTCACCATCTCGTTGAAGGCCAGGCCGGCGCGGTGGCGTTGACCCAGCCCGATCCAGCAGATGCGCGCCGGCAGGCCCTGGAAGGCGATGCGTTCAGCGGCCATGTCCAGCCAGCGGTGCAGGTGCGTGTCCTCCGGGAACAGCTCCTTGATCTTCGCGTCGGTCTTGCGGATGTCTTCGGGGTCGCCGCTCAGCGCCACCCAGCGGAACGGGCCCTTGCCGCGGCAGAACAGCGGTCGCACGTAGGCGGGCACAAAGCCGGGGAAGTCAAAGGCGTTGGCCACACCGGCGTCCTTGGCCACCTGGCGGATGTTGTTGCCGTAGTCGACGGTGGGCACGCCGGCGGCCTGGAAGTCGAGCATGGCCTGCACGTGCACGGCGCAGCTTTTCGCCGCGGCCTGGCGCAACGCAGCGTGCTGTGCGGGGTCTGCAGCGGCGGCTTGCCAGCGCTCCACGGTCCAGTCGGCCGGCAGGTAGCCGTTGACGAGATCGTGCGCGCTGGTTTGGTCGGTCACCAGGTCGGGTTTGATGCCTTGTTTCACCATGGCGGGCAGCACTTCAGCCGCGTTGCCCAGCAAGGCGATGGAAACGGCTTTGCCCTCGGCGGTGTAGCGCTGGATGCGCGCCAGCGCGTCGTCCAGGCTGCTGGCCTGTTCGTCGACATATTTGCTGCGCAGGCGGAAGTCGATGCGGCTCTGCTGGCATTCGATGTTCAGGCTGCAGGCGCCGGCAAAAGTGGCCGCCAGCGGCTGCGCGCCGCCCATGCCGCCCAGACCGGCGGTCAGGATCCAGCGGCCCTTCAGGCTACCGCCGTAGTGCTGCCGGCCCGCTTCAACAAACGTCTCGTAAGTGCCCTGCACGATGCCCTGGCTGCCGATGTAGATCCAGCTGCCTGCCGTCATTTGGCCGTACATCATCAGGCCCTTCTGGTCCAGTTCACTGAAGTGTTCCCACGTCGCCCACTTCGGCACCAGGTTGCTGTTGGCCAGCAGCACACGCGGAGCGTTTTCATGCGTGCGGAACACGCCCACTGGCTTGCCACTTTGGATGAGCAGCGTCTCGTCGGGCTTCAGCGCGCGCAGGCTCGCGAGGATGGCCTCATAACAGTCCCAGTTGCGCGCCGCTTTGCCGATGCCGCCGTAGACCACCAGCGCGTCGGGGTTTTCGGCCACTTCGGGGTCCAGGTTGTTTTGCAGCATGCGGTAAGCCGCTTCAATCAGCCAGTTGGCACAGCTGATCTGGCTGCCGCGGGGGGCGCGCACAGGGTGCGGCTGGGCGCCTTCGGGGGCTGCCTCGGCTGCGCTGGCAGTTGACAAGTGGTGTTGGGTCGAATGATCGGTCATGGTGACGCTCCGGGTTTTCCGCCGTGCACTGTACTTGTCTAGACAAGCTCAGGCAAGTAGCATCCACCCCATGGTTTCCACTCATGCGGCACCCTACGCCCGCGTCAAACAGCATTTGAAAGATGGCCTGGCCAGTGGCCGCTGGCCCCCCGGCTCTTTGATGCCTTCTGAAGCCGAACTGGTGGCCCGCTTCGGCGTCAGCCGCATGACCGTGAACCGCGCGTTGCGTGAATTGCAGGCCGAGGGCCTGGTCAACCGCACCCAAGGCGTGGGCACCTTTGCGGCGCAGCTGCACAAGGTCAGCAGCACGCTCACCATCCACGACCTGCACGACGAGATTGAAGCCCGTGGCCACCGGCACGACGCGCAGGTGCAGCTGCAGCGCAGCGAGCCGGCCCCTGCAGCGCTGGCTGCGCAGCTGGGTGTGGCAGCAGGCAGCACGGTGTTTCACACGCTCATCGTGCATCTTGAAAACGGCGTGCCGCTGCAGTGTGAAGACCGCTATGTCAACCCCGCTGCGGCACCAGCCTATCTGAAAGCCGACTTCAAAAACACCACGCCCACACGTGAACTGTTTGAAACCACGGCGTTGTGGCGCGCGCAGTACAGCATCGAGGCCGCGCAGCCCACGGCGCAGGAAGCGCAGCTGCTGGGTGTGGACGAGGCCACGCCCTGCCTCATCATGGTGCGGCGCACCTTCACGCGGCACCGGCCCATCACCATAGCGCGGCTGGTGCACCCGGGCATGCGCTACGCGCTGCATGGAGAGTTCCAACCATGAGCCTCAGCCTGATTGCGCCCCACCCTGCCCAGCCCAGCCTGCCAGACCGGGCACGTGCAGCTGTCACGCCCGCTATCCAAGCCGCGTTCGAACGCGACGGTGCGGTGTGCCTGCGCCAGCTGCTCACACCCGACGAAGTGGCGCTGCTGGCGCAGGGCATCGACAACAACCTGGCGCAACCCAGCCCACGCGCCATCGTCGCCAGCCAGCCCAGCGACCCGGGGTTTTTCATCGAAGACTTCTGCAACTGGCAAGACAACGCTGACTACCGCCGCTTCATCTTTGAAAGCCCGCTGGCGCAGGTGACGGCGCTGCTCACCCGCAGCCAGCGGGTGCGCCTGTACCACGACCACATGCTGACCAAGGAGCCCGGCACGCGCACCCCCACGCCGTGGCACCAGGACCAGCCCTACTACAACGTCAGCGGTTTTCAGAACACCAGCTTCTGGGTGCCGGTGGACCCGGTGTCGCGAGTGTCCACCCTGGAATTCGTGGCCGGTTCGCACCGCGGCCCGTGGCTGATGCCGCGCACCTTCATGGACCACCAGGCGAAGTGGTTTCCCGAAGGCAGCCTGGCCGAGCTGCCCGACATCAACGCCGACCGCAACGCCGGCCACAACGTGCACCCCATCATCGGCTGGGCGCTGCAGCCCGGCGACCTGGTTTGTTTCCACATGCTGGCGCTGCACGCGTCGGCCGGCGTGGACGGCAGCCACCGCAGGCGCGTGTTTTCGGTGCGTTTTCTGGGCGACGACATGCGCCACGCGCCGCGCAGCTGGAAAACATCACCCGACTTTCCGGGCCTGGCGGATGAACTGCCCGCCGGCGCTGAGCTGGACCACCCGCTGTTCCCGCTGCTGGTGGGGGCAGCCGCATGATCACCACGCCCACGCTGCAGTGTGTGCATCTGGCCCAGGTGCCGCCGCAGCCCTGGCGCAACGGCGGCGGCTGCACGCAGGAACTGCTGGCCTGGCCCACGGCCACCGACTGGCAGTGCCGCATCAGCGTGGCGACGATCGACCAGAACGGCCCGTTCAGTGCATTTCCAGGGGTTGAACGCTGGTTCACGGTGCTCAGTGGCGAAGGGGTGGTGCTGCGTTTTGGCCAGCGCCGCACGATGTTGACCGCAGGCAGCGAACCGCTTCGATTTGAAGGCGCCACCGGCCCCGGCTGCAACCTGCTGGACGGGCCGACACAAGACCTGAACTTGATGCTTCGCAGCGACGCCGGCCGCGGCGCGATGCGCGCCGCTCAGGCCAGTGAACACTGGAACAGCGACGCCCCGTTGCGCGCCGTGTTTGCACTGCACGCTTGCACGCTGCAGGTGGACCAGCAGCCACCACTGCCGCTGCCGGCGGGCACGCTGGCCTGGAGCGCACAAGCTGCACACCAGAGTTGGCAGTTGGCCGACTTTGCCAGCCCGCTCAGCGCCTGGTGGCTGCACTTCAAGCCCTTGCATCCAGAAACGCAACGATGAACGCTCCCCTCACGCTGTGGCGCAACGCGCGCCTGGCCACCTTTGCAGGCGCCAGCGGCTGGGGGCTGGTGGACCGCGGCGCGCTGCTGACCGAAGGCCCGCACATCCGCTGGTTGGGGCGCGACACCGACCTGCCCTCCCGCGCCGCACTGGCGCTGCAACCCGAAGCCGAACACGATTTGCAGGGGGCGCTGCTGACACCGGGCCTGGTGGACGCGCACACGCATCTGGTCTACGGTGGCGACCGCGCCGCTGAGTTCGAGGCGCGGCTGCAAGGCGCCAGCTACGAAGACATTGCACGCGCCGGTGGTGGCATCCGCAGCACCGTGGCAGCCACCCGTGCAGCCAGCAGCGAAGCCCTGTTTGACAGCGCCGCCCGGCGCGCCCGCGCACTGATGGGCGAGGGCGTGACAACGCTGGAGATCAAGTCCGGCTACGGCCTGAGCGCCGAACACGAAGCCCGCTGCTTGGCTGTGGCGCGCCGCATCGGCGCCGAGTTGCCAGTCACCGTTTGCACCACCTCCCTGGCTGCGCACGCGTTGCCGCCTGAATATGCCGGAAGGGCCGATGCCTACATCGACGAAGCCTGCACCTGGCTGGCCACGCAGCAGGCGGCTGGCCTGGTGGACGCGGTAGACGCCTTTTGCGACGCCATCGGCTTCACACCGGCACAGACCGAGCGCATCTTCATCGCCGCGCGGCAACTGGGCTTGCCCGTCAAGCTGCATGCCGAACAGCTGAGCGACCAGCAGGGCGCCGCACTGGCTGCACGTTATGGCGCCATCAGCTGCGACCACCTGGAACACCTCAGCGCCACCGGCATAACCGCCCTGCAAGCTGCCGGTACCGTGGCCGTCTTGCTGCCGGGGGCCTACTATTTTTTGCGTGACACGAAGCTGCCGCCAGTGCAGGCGCTGCGCGACGCGGGTGTGCCCATCGCCATCGCCACCGACCACAACCCCGGCTCGTCGCCCTGCCTCAGCCTGCTGCTGATGCTGAACATGGCCTGCACCCTGTTCCGCCTGACGCCCGAAGAGGCCTGGCGTGGTGTGACGGTGCATGCCGCGCGCGCGCTGGGCCTACCCGACCGCGGCGTGCTGGCCCCTGGCCTGCGTGCTGACTTTGCCGTTTGGAACGCCGAACACCCCCGTGAACTGGCCTACCGCTTCGGCCAACCCAACCCCTGCCTGGCCGTGGTGCAAGGCGGACAGCAAAGCCACCTTGGCCCCTTGTGATGCACCCCATCTACACCCTGCAGCCCGGCCACACGCCGCTGATCATCAGCATGCCCCACGTGGGCACGCAACTGCCCGCCGACCAGCGCCCACGCTACACGCCGCGTGCGCTGGACGTGGAAGACACCGACTGGTTTCTGGACCGTCTGTACAGCTTTGCCGGCGACCTGGGCGCCACGCTGCTGGTGCCCACCTACAGCCGCTACCTGGTGGACCTGAACCGTGCGCCCGACAACAGGCCCATGTACCCGGGGCAGAACAACACTGAACTCTGCCCCACGCGGCACTTCAGCGGTGACGCCCTCTACCAACCTGGCCAGGCACCTGACGAAGCCGAGATCCAGCGCCGCGTGGCCACCTACTGGCAGCCTTACCACCAGGCCTTGCAGGGCCAGCTGGCGCAATTGAAAGCCCAACACGGCCATGTGGTGCTGTTTGACGCGCACAGCATCCACAGCACCCTGCCCTGGCTGTTTGAAGGCACGCTGCCGCACATGAACCTGGGCACTGCAAGTGGCGCCAGCTGCCACGCCACGCTGCAGCAGGCGGTGCTGGCCGCTTTTGCCGGCACGTCTGACTACGGCGTGGTGATGAACGGCCGCTTCAAGGGCGGTTACATCACGCGCCAGTACGGCCAGCCAGCCGATGACGTGCACGCGGTGCAGCTTGAAATGACTTTCAGCGCTTACATGGAAGAAACAGCGCCCTACCGCTGGCACCCGCAGCGTGCGGCGGCCGTTACACCCTGGCTGCAGCGGCTGGTGCAGGCGCTGCTGGCGTGGCGGCCACCCGCCCAGGCCGCGTAGACCGCCTAGGCCGATGCAGCGCCGCCGTCACGCGCATGCAGCGGCCAAAACACCCGGTCAACCCATTTAGACCACGCAAATTTTCTATTTCGATGTACATTTCTTTCCTATGAAACATTCATCGGCGCTGGCTTTGCAGCCAGACACCCATCTCGACCCCGGGCTGGTGCTGGCCAAAGCAACCGCCCGCGTCTCGCTGCTGCTGGGGCTGAGCGGTGTGGTTTTGGCACGTGTCATTGGCGTCAGCGAGCCCACCGTTTCGCGCGTGCTCAGCGGGTGCCGGCCGCTGAACCCCAACTCCAAGGAAGGAGAGCTGGCGGCGCTGTTGGTGCGGGTGTTCAGGTCTTTGGACGCGCTGGTGGGCAACGACGACCAGCAGCGCCTGGCCTGGATGAAAAGCCACAACCAGGCGCTGGCCGGCGTGCCCCTGCAGCTGATCGAAAAAGCCGAGGGCCTGGTCGCCACGCTCAGCTACCTGGACGGCATGCGGGCACCGGCGTGACGGCTGCGCCAGCCGCGCCCTGGCAGACAAGCTGGTTCGCCGAAACCACCGCACCCCTGGGCTTGACCGCTTGGCGCGGGGTGGAAGCCCAGCATGTGGTGTCCACGATGCGGCTGGTGGACACACTGGGCGAACAGGCCGAACTGGAACGTATCCTGGAGGGCAGCAAACCCGCTTTGCCGGCTGGCGCTCACCAACACCACTTTTTGCTGAGCACCCCATTTCGCTACCGCCCGGCGCACGGCAGCCGCTTTCGCAAAGCCGGTGCACGGGGTATCTGGTACGGCGCTGCCACGCTGCGCACGGCGGCGGCCGAAGTGGCTTACTGGCGCTGGCGTTTTTTGACCGACAGCGCCGGCCTGGCGCAGCAGGCTCTGTTCACCGAGCACAGCTTCTTTGTGGCCCAGGTGCAGGGCCGCGCCATCGACCTGGCAGCGCCGCCCTGGGCCGGGCACCGTGCGGTCTGGGTGCACCCCAACGACTACAGCGCCACCCAGGCCCTGGCAGCCGCCGCCAGCTTGCAAGCCGTGCAATGGATACGCTACGAGTCGGCGCGCGACCCCGGCGGCATCTGCGCTGCCGTGCTGGATGTTGACGCCTTGGCGACCAGCAAATCCATCGCGCAGCAAACCTGGCACTGCAAAACCACCCGCAGCAGCGTGATGATGGTGCACGGGCAAGACCGCTTCAGTTGGGACTACTGATGTCTGACGCCATGAACAACCCCGCACCCCCACCCCAACTCCTACCCAACACCCACACCTTCTGGGCCCCGCAGGCCTGGCTGCCCCAAGGCTGGGCCGACGATGTGCTGCTGCGTGTGGACAGCCACACCGGCCGCTGGGCCGAGGTCACACCGGGCGCCCCAGCCCCATCCGGCGCCCAGGTGCTGCCAGCCCCCGTGCTGCCGGGCCTGGTGAACGCACACAGCCACGCCTTCCAGCGCGCTTTTGTGGGTCTGGCCGAGCGCCGCGACAGCGCACACGACGACTTCTGGAGCTGGCGCGACCGCATGTACGGCGTGGCGCTGCGCATCACGCCCGAACAGCTGCACGCCGTGGCCTGCCACCTCTACGCCGAGCTGCTGGCCGGCGGCTACACCCACACCTGCGAATTCCACTACCTGCACCACGCGCCCGATGGCACGCCCTACGCGGAAGAAGCCACCATGTGCCGCGCGCTGGCGCAAGCGGCGCAAGACACCGGCATGGGCCTGACGCTGCTGCCGGTGCTGTACGAACGGGCCGGTTTTGCGCAACCACAATTGCGCGCCGACCAGCGCCGCTTTGCCACCGACGTGCAGCGTGTGCTGCGCCTGCGCGACGCAGTGCGCGGCTGGCGGCTGCCGGGTGTGGCGGCTGGCGTGGCCATCCACTCGCTGCGCGCCGCAGCACCGGCTTCCATTCGGGAACTGGCGCTGCTTTGTGCGGATGATCCCGGCCCCATCCACATCCACGTGGCTGAACAAATGGCCGAAGTCAGGGACTGCCTGGCCGCCACGGGTGCAAGGCCCATCCAGTGGCTGGCTGCCGAGCTGCCCCTGGACCATCGCTGGCAACTGGTGCACGCCACGCACGCCACGCCGCAAGAAATCAGCGCCGTGGCCGCCAGCGGTGCCGGCGTGGTGCTGTGCCCGGGTACCGAGGCCAACCTGGGCGACGGCCTGTGCGACCTGCCAGGCTGGCTGGCCAGTGGCACACCGTTGGCGCTGGGCAGCGACAGCCAGGTCACGCGCAGCTGGCCCGAAGAGTTGCGCTGGCTGGAATATGGTCAGCGCTTGCTGCTGCAGCAGCGCAACGTGGCGGCTGACCCGGCAACCCAGCCTGCCAGCGCGGCGCGCCTGTTTGCTGCCGTGCTGACCGGTGGCGCTGCAGCGGCAGCCCACGCCGGGGCCGGGCTGCAAGTGGGCAACCTTGCCCATCTGCTGGTGCTGAACCCGGCCGAGCCTGCGCTGCTAGGCCTGCCCGCCAGCCATGCCCTGGATGGCCTGGTGTTTGCCGCGCCGTCGGCACCCTTTGCCCGCGCGATGGCCAGCGGCCAGTGGCGTTGCATGGCCAACGACGATGGCGCCACCCCCCGCACACAGGCATTTGTGCAAGCCATGGCCGGCTGCCGATAAAGACCTGGAAAACCCTTGGTCTTTCGACTTTCGGACGCAAAAAGTATGTAGCATCCATCCATACTGAAATGAAAGCGATGCCATGGAAGCCACCGTTGCCGAACGCGGCCAGATCACCCTGCCCAAGGCCGTGCGTGACGCCCTGGGCCTGACCAAAGGCACCAAGCTCACGGTTGAACTCGACGGCGGCCGCATCGTCTTGCGCAAGGACGTCGACGACGCGCTGTCGCGCCTGCGCGGCCGCTTCAAGCTGGATGGTTTTGCCAACACCGACGAGGCCATGCGCGCCGTCCGTGGCCACGCCCCTGGCGACCCCTACCTGCCACCAGAAGCCTGACACCTGACGCCTGAAGCCCGAAATGATTGCTGCCGATTCGTCCGTGCTGATCGACCTCATTGGTGACGGCGCCGATGCCCTGGCTGCGGCTGCGGCCGTGCGCCAGGCGCTGCATGTGGGGCCCGTGGTGCTGTGCGACGTGGCGCTGGCCGAGTTGTGCACCTCATTGAAGGGCGGCAGCGAAGTGCTGCAGCACCTGGAAGATGTGGGCATCGGCTACAGCGCGATGGAATCCAAATCGGCGCTGCGCGCTGGCGAGATGCAGCGCCGCTACCGCCAGCGCGGCGGCAACCGCACCCGCACCGTGGCTGATTTCCTGATCGGCGCCCACGCCATGATGCAATGTGATGCGCTGATCACACGCGACGACGGTTTTTACCGCGACTACTTCAAGGGCCTCAAGGTCATCGTGCCGAAAGCTTGAAGCCCCACCATCCACACACCCGACCTCATCCAGGAGCCCCCATGCTGCAAGCCTACCGCCAACACGCCGCCGAACGCACCGCACTCGGCATCCCCCCGCTGCCCTTGGACGCCAAGCAGGTGGCGGCTCTGATCGAGCTCATCAAAAGCCCGCCTGCTGGCGAAGATGCTTTCCTGATGGACCTGCTGACCCACCGCGTGCCCCCGGGCGTGGACGACGCAGCCAAAGTGAAGGCCAGCTTCCTGGCCGCGGTGGCGCACGGTGACCTTGCGGTCGGCCTGGTCAGCAAGGCCAAAGCCACTGAATTGCTGGGCACCATGGTGGGCGGCTACAACGTGCACCCACTGATCGAACTGCTGGACGACGCGGCCGTGGCGCCCATTGCAGCTGCCGCTTTGAAGAAAACGCTTTTGATGTTCGACTTCTTCAACGACGTGGCCAGCAAAGCCAAAGCTGGCAACAACCACGCCCAAGACGTGATGCAAAGCTGGGCCAACGCCGAGTGGTTCACCAGCCGGCCTGAAGTGCCCAGGACCATCACCGTCAGCGTGTTCAAGGTACCGGGCGAAACCAACACCGACGACCTGAGCCCGGCGCCCGACGCCTGGAGCCGCCCCGACATCCCGCTGCACTACCTGGCGATGCTGAAGAACACGCGCGAAGGCGCGGCCTTCAAGCCCGAGGAAGACGGCAAGCGTGGGCCGATGAAGTTCATCGACGATCTCA
>JANNMQ010000508.1:0-4251 GCA_031398045.1 Rubrivivax sp. | reverse complement strand
CCCCGCGCGTACGTGGAACGTCTGGTGCTGCCCACCGTGGTGGAACCGCTGCGCGCCGACTGGGCCAACGCGCAGGCGGCAGCTGTGGTGCTGGCGCGTGAAGCCGATGAACTGGAAGGCAAAAAGCGCGAAACCAAGCTGGAAGAAGCACGCGCTGAAGTGCGCCGCTTTCACCTCCAGCTGTGCTGGACCCGGCCTGCGGCAGCGGCAATTTTTTGTATGGCCCGCTGGAACACCTGAAGCGGCTGGAGGGTGAGGTGCTGAACCAGCTGGAAGCGCTGGGCCAGACCCAAGACCGCCTGGGCCTGGAGGGTGAAACCGTAACGCTGCAGCAACTGCGCGGCATCGAACTGAACGAACGCGCCGCTGCGCTGGCCGAACTGGTGCTGAAGCCAGCGGCACCGTGCGCTGGCTGCGCCCCGACTTTCAAGACCCGGCCCGGCGCGCCCAGCCCGCCGCCTATGCACCCGAACAAACCACCCTTGAAGGCATGGCCAAGCCAGCGCCACCGCCAACTGGCGCCGCTGACGCCGTAAGCGACGGTGAGGATGGCTACCCCCAAAGTGCCGCCACCACCATCACACCCGCCACCACCCAAGCCTGGCCGCCCACCCTACCCGAACAAGTGCGTGCCGTGGCCCAACTGCTGTCAGCCAGCCCGGCGCCGCTGAGCTTGCCCCGCATCGAAACCGCCTTCAAAGGCAAAGGCCCGTGGAAAAAAGGCCTGCCACGCATCCTGGACACCCTGGAAGCGCTGGGCCGCGCGCACCGATCGGACGCGGGTTGGCGGGCATGAAGCGGGGCTGCCAACTGCCAGCGCTGATTTTGGCGCCTGCCCAGCCGCCCACTAGGCTGCTGCCAGCCTACGAACCAGACCAGGGGCCACTGAAAGCTCACGAACTGGCCGGTATTCGGCGAACGGCTGCCGAAGCGCTACCTAAAGGCAAGGTGCTGAAAGTCAGAACCCTTTTTTTATGACCCAGCCTCGGGAACCCGCCCGGTATGCGCGGCGTACGGCTCTACAACAAGCATCGGGCGGGCCGCTCAGCCGTGCCGCCGGCACAGACTCCTCAAATCGAAGGGCTCGTCAGGTTCCAACATGCCGGTACGGGGCACTAGAATGCGCACGCTTGCATGCGCATTGTTAAGCCGCATCCCCGCAAGAGCCATCCTCATGAGCACCGATCCATCATGGCCGCAGACACTGCCAAACGCCCCGTTAACCTGACGATCAACGCCAAAACATTGGACATGGCGCGCGACCTGGGCATGAACCTGTCGCAAGCCGTGGACAGTTTTCTGACGGCAGAGGTGCAACGCCGCTACTGGGAACGCTGGAACGAAGACAACAAAGAAGCCATCGACGCCTACAACACGCGCATTGAGCAAGAAGGTTTGCCGCTGGCGAAGTACCGCAGCTTCTGAGATGGCGCGCTTTGACGTCTACCCGCACCCCGACGCAGCTTTGCGCCGAAACACGCCGTTTTTGCTGGACGTGCAAAACAACCACATCAGTGGCATCAACACCCGCGTGGTGGTGCCCCTTCGAACGGCAAGTCTGGTTGCCCAGCCCATGCGCGACTTGAACCCCGCGTTTGATGTTGCTGGCAAAAAGGTGGTGCTCGACACGGCTGCGCTGGCTGCCGTCCCACATGCCGAGTTAAAGAAGGCCGTTGACAACCTGGCTGCCCACAGCGGTGCCATCGTGGCCGCACTGGATGTTCTGTTCGGCGCTTACTGAAGCTGCTTGAGGCGCCGCGCCAGGCCGACTCACGCCTAGTTGAACACTCCCTACACCCGCACGTACAAGCCGCGCCGGTCCATCCACCAGGCCAGTGCCGCGTAGGGCAACAAGTGCGCCACCGCGAACAGCAGTGAACCCAAGCGCGGGTCGGCGGTGAAAGCCACGCCCAGCGGCACAAACAGCTGCTGGTACAGCCAGGGCAGCGGTGTCGCCCACAGCGGCTGGCCTTGGCCGTCCACACCCGTTGGCCAGCGCAGCAAGCCCAGCAGACGCGGCACCAGGCCGCTGAGCACAAAGATGAACAGCGGGTTGCGGCCGAAGACTTCCAGGAAGCGGGCGCAGAACTCACCCAGGCTGGTCAGCACACCGGTGTGATTAGGCCTGGCTACAACCGCCAGCCCCGGCGCCGTGCGCGGCTGCAGCCACTGCAGGCACAACGCCAGCGCCCACAGCGCCAGGCCGCTGGTGAACAGCACGTAACTGCTGGTCCAGATCTTTTTGTTCAGCGGCATCTGCAGTTGCCACAACCCCGCCACCAGCAGCAGCAGTGCGCCCCAGGCCATCAGCCGCAGCAGCAGCGGCTGCAACGGGCGTGGCGCGCCAGGGTCGCGGCTGGCCAACCCCTGCAACACCATATGCCCCGCCCACCAGCCCAGCAGCACTTGCGCCACAGCAGGGGCGGTGCTGGCCAGGCCTTCGGGGTCAAAGGGTTGCCCTTCGCCTTTGTACAAATGCGCGGCACCCAGCACGGCGCGGTCGATGGCGGTGCCGAACCAGCCCTGCAGGCTGTACACGTCACCCGGCGCACCCAGCACTTCACACGCCGCCCAGTAACCCAGCAGCAGTGCAGCAGCCGCCAGCAGCGGGCCCCGCGGGCCCTGCCGGCCGGCCCACCATACGATGGCCGCTGCGGCACCAAAACACAGCGCGATGCGCTGCAGCACACCCATCAGGCGCAGCGTGCTCCAGTCGCGCGCAACCAGTTCACCTGCAACATCCCAACGCACAAACGGTGCGGCATTCAGCAACAGGCCGATGGCAAAGATGAGCAGCGTGCGCTTGATGACACGGGGCCAGAACACGGCCGCGCCGGCGGCGCGCAAACCGGGCAGCACCAGCGCCAGCGCGTTGCCCACCGCAAACAGGAAAAAAGGAAACACCAGGTCGGTGGCCGTGCAGCCGTGCCACGGTGCGTGCGCCAGTGGCGCGTACAGAGCAGCCCAACTGCCGGGGTTGTTGACCAGGATCATCAGCGCCACGGTGGCGCCGCGAAAAACGTCCAGCGCGCGCAGGCGGGTGGTCATGGGGCTGTGGCTTGTTGTGGCGGGGCTTCGACGAGCTCAGCCCGAACGGGTGTTGTCCGCGCCGCCCGCTGCAGGCTCGTTACGCGCCGCCAGCGCCGCGTGGACGCTGCCTTCAGCGGCTTGCAGGCGGTCATCAGCGGCGGCGGCCGACAGGCCGGCCTTCAGCATCACGATGGCGGTTTTCACGCGCCCGTCGCAGGCTTGCAACGCGGCCTGCGCCGCGGCTTCATCAGCGCCGCTGGCCTGCATGGTCAGGCGCAGCGCACGCCGCACCAGCTTGGCGTTGGTGGCACGCAGGTCCACCATCAGGTTGCCGTACACCTTGTGCAGGCGCACCATCACTGCGCTGCTGAAGGTGTTGAGCGCAATCTTCTGCGCCGTGCCGGCTTTCAGCCGCGTGCTGCCGCTGATGACTTCGGGCCCGGTGTCCAGCACGATGCCGATGTCACATGCCGCTGCCAGTGCCGCGCCGGGGTTGTTGACCAGGGCTATGGCCAAAGCACCGGCCGCGCGCGCAGCCTGCGCAGCACCTAGGGCATAGGGTGTGCCCCCCGATGCCGCCACCAGCAACACCACATCCTGTGGCGTGGGCTGCAGCGCCTGCACGTCAGCGGCACCCTGGGCTGCACTGTCTTCGGCGCCTTCCACCGCCTTGAACATGGCACCGTTGCCGCCGGCCAGCAGCGCCAGCGCACGCTCGGCTGGCCAGCTGAAGGTGGGCAGCAGTTCCACACTGTCCAGCACACCCAGCCGGCCGCTGGTGCCGGCGCCGGCGTAGATCAGTCGCCCGCCGGCGCGCAGGCGCGGCACGGCGGCGTCCACGGCCTGCGCCAGCATCGGCGCTGCAGCCTGCACGGCCAGCGCAGCCAGCGCCTGGTCGGCAGCCAGCGCCTGCACCAGCGTGGCGGTGTCGTATTGGTCCAGGCCGGCGTGGTCCGCATGGGCCTGTTCGGTGCGCGGAATGATCATGGCGGGGTCGGGTTCAGCGGGTTCAGTGTGCTCACGGGCAACGCTGTCCATGCGGCTACCCGCAGGCTGGCGCGCGGGCCGGCCAGGCCGTTGCGGGCGATGCCGCTGACCACCACGGCGTCGGCGCCGGTGGTGTCCAGCAGCGTCTGGCTGGCCGGCTGCACCGTCAGCCGCCACTGCCCCGCCACGCGCCGCCACACGGCCAGGCGCTGCGCAGCCGGCCCGACCTGCACC
>JANNMQ010000474.1:0-2218 GCA_031398045.1 Rubrivivax sp. | reverse complement strand
GATCGGGGAACTCGGCAAGGAACAAGCCAGCCTCGAACAAGGGAATAACGAACGCGCGGCCACGCCGGCCACGTGCGGGGCCGACATCGAGGTCCCGGTCATCGCAAAGTAGCTGTCGGTCATTGGGCCTTGTGTGCCCGTGTTGTGAGTGGACAGCACGGCGCTGCCCGGTGCCGAGATGTCCACCTTGTCGCCGAAGTTGGAAAACGCGCTGCGGTTACCCATGGCGTTGCTGGCGCCCACCACCAACACGCCCTTGCAGTTGGCCGGCGACATGGTGCCGGCGTTCAGGTTGTCGTTGCCGGCCGAGGCCACCACCATAACGCCCATGTCAGACACCTTGTAGATGGCCGCCTGCGCGCTTTCTGTGCAGGCGTGGTAACCGCCGCGCGAGATGTTGATCACGCGCACCGGGTTGGCATTGACCGGCACACCCGCAACCTTCACGCCCGCCGCCCAAAGGATGCCGTCCACCAGGTCGGCCGTGGTACCAAAGCCGCAACGGCCCGACACCCGCACCGGCACCACCTTGGCACTGGGCGCCACGCCGCTGACCCCCAGGTTGTTGTTTCCCAGCGCGCCCACGATGCCCGCCACATGCGTGCCGTGCCAGGTGCTGTTCACCGCCGGCACGTCTTCGCCACACACACCGGCGGCGGCAAAGTTGCCGGGGTCGATGGCGCTGCTGTCACGGCCACTGCCGTCACCGGCGTTGGTGCTGTTGGTGACGAGGTCATAGCCGGCCAGCACGTTGGCCGCCAGGTCGGCATGCATCAGCACGCCGCTGTCCAGCACGGCCACGCGTGCGCCGGTGCCCTTGGTGGTGTCCCAGGCCAGCGGTGCCGAAATGCCGCCGGTACCGACAGCCAGCGCGTACTGCTCGGAAAAGCGGGTGTCGTTGGGCATGAAGTGCGACTCGGTGATGTAGTTGGGCTCCACGTATTCGATGGCCGGGTCGTACAGCATCAGTTCGCGCGCCATGGCCTGCAGGTTGCGCGCCGGCACCGGGCGCTGCAGGTGAATCACGCGGGCGCCGGTGCCGGTCTCGCGACCTTCCACCACCGCCAAGCCGCGGGACTGGGTCTGGGCGCGCAAGCCCTGCATGGTGGCGCGGGCAGCCACTTCGCTGCGCGTGCCGTCACGGAACTTGACGATCAGGCCGGCCGCCATGGGCTCGCTGAAGCGAGCTTGGTTCGCGATGGATGCCGGCTTTTGCAGCGCGGCGGGGTCTGCCGTCTGGGCCTGTGCGCCCAGCGCAGCCACAGCCAGGCCGGCGGCGGTGAGTTGCAGGGTGAACGAACGGGTAGCGGTGCGGTTCATGGTGATCTCCTCGGTCGCAAATGCGGGTTTTGGGTCGCTGTTGAAAGCTTGCTGGGGGCCGGTTTACGTACTGCTGTGCCGCCTCGCAAGGCATGGACCGCAGTGTCTCGATCCGGCGCGCGCAAGTCCTTAACAAACCGTTAGGTTTCGGTTCAGCTTGGGTTAACACCGGGCCGCAACGCCTGGGCCGCAGACGTGTTGCGCGCCTGCTGTTGAACTGCCGCGTTTGGGCCTACTCGGCTGCAGCCGCTGCGGCCGCGTCGTCTACGTCGTCAGCGTTGCCCACGTCCGCAGCGCGCTCGGCCAGCGCCCTTGTGTACAGCGCGTTGCGCGCCGTGCCGGTCACTTCAGCGGCCAGCGCCACGGCCTGTTTCAGTGGCAGCTCGCGCATCAACACACGCAGCGTGTGCAGCGTGGCCGGTGGCAGGTCGTCGGGGGAGGTGGCCACCGCGGGCAGTGCATGCAGCACCAGCACAAATTCGCCCCGTTCGCGGTTGGGGTCTGCGGCCAGCCAGGCCGGCAACTCGGCGGCGCTGCGGGTGACGATGGTTTCAAACTGCTTGGTCAGCTCGCGGCACAGCGTTACGGTGCGTGTGGGTGCACCGGCGGCCAGCGCGGCCAGCAGCGCCTGGATGCGGTGCGGCGCTTCAAACAGCACCTGCGCGCGGGCGTCGGCCAGCAGCGCGGCCAGCAGGCTGCTGCGTTCGCCCCCTTTGGCGGGCAGGAAGCCGGCAAAAGTGAATCCCTGGGCCAGCGTGTCGCCTGCGGCGCACAGCGCTGCCAGCGCGCTGCTGGCGCCAGGCAGCGGCACCACCGGGTAGCCCGCCTGCGTGGCCAGCGCCACCAGCACAGCACCGGGGTCGCTGATGGCGGGGGTGCCCGCGTCGCTGATGTAGGC
>JANNMQ010000417.1:0-14653 GCA_031398045.1 Rubrivivax sp. | reverse complement strand
CCCCGATGGCATGAACCTGGGCAGCATCACCGAAACCCAGAACCGCGGCGGCGCACAAACATTGATGGTGCAGAAATACCTGCCCGAGATTGTCCAGGGCGACAAGCGCGTGCTGGTGATTGGCGGTGTGCCGGTGCCTTTTGCGCTGGCGCGCATTCCGCAGGGCAGCGAAATACGCGGCAACCTGGCCGTGGGCGGCAAAGGCGTGGCGCAGCCCTTGAGTGCACGCGACCGCGAGATTGCCGAAGCCATCGGCCCCGTGCTGGCCGCACGCGGGCTGCTGCTGGTGGGCCTGGACATCATTGGTGACTGCCTGACCGAGATCAACGTCACCAGCCCCACCGGTTTTGCAGAGATCACGCAACAAACTGGCTTTGACGTGGCCGGCCGTTACATCGACGCGCTGGAATCTGCCCTGTAACAGGGGCCCTCTCCCTATCCCGCTCCCGCTCCCTATCCCTCTCGGTCCGTTCCCACACCCCACACCCATAGACCATGCGCAACAACCCCCTGGGCCGCACCGGCCTGTTTGTCTCTGAACTGTGCCTGGGCACCATGACCTTTGGCGGCGGCCCGGGCCTGTGGTCGCACATCGGCAGCCTGCAGCAGGCCGATGCCGAGCGGCTGGTGGGCCAGGCCATCGACGCGGGCGTCAACTTCATCGACACCGCCGACATGTATTCAGGCGGCTTGTCTGAGCAGATCACCGGCCAGGCGCTGCGCAACCTGAAAGTGCCGCGCGAAGACGTCGTCATCGCCACCAAGGTGCTGGGTGAGATGGGCCCAGGCCCTAACGCGCGGGGTGCATCGCGCGGTCATATCGCCGACGGCGTCAAGGCCAGCCTGAAACGGCTGCAGCTGGACCACATCGACCTCTACCAGATCCACGGTTTTGACCCCGCCACGCCGATAGAAGAAACCGTGCGTGCGCTGGACTTGCTGGTGCGCCAGGGCCATGTGCGCTACGTGGGGGTGTCGAACTGGGCCGCCTGGCAGATTGTGAAAGCGCTGGGCGTGGCCGAACGGCTGGGCCTGTCGCGGTTTGAATCGCTGCAGGCCTATTACACAGTGGCAGGGCGCGACCTGGAGCGCGAAATCATGCCCATGCTGGCCAGCGAAGGGGTGGGCCTGATGGTCTGGAGCCCGCTGGCGGGTGGCCTGCTGAGCGGCAAATTTGCGCGTGGCGAAAAAGGTGAAGATGGCAACCGCCGCACCACCTTCGACTTCCCGCCGGTGCACCACGACCGCGC
Source organism: Rubrivivax sp. (assembly GCA_031398045.1). Taxonomy (GTDB): domain Bacteria; phylum Pseudomonadota; class Gammaproteobacteria; order Burkholderiales; family Burkholderiaceae_C; genus Rubrivivax. The sequence goes on along the minus strand of JANNMQ010000417.1, from coordinate 13,403 downwards.
CCACGACTGCATCGACACCATGCGCCCGATGGCGCAGGCGCGCGGCGTGACCGTGGCGCAAATTGCGCTGGCCTGGCTGTTGCACCAGCCGCAGGTCAGCAGCGTCATCATCGGTGCCAAGCGGCCCGAACAACTGGCCGACAACCTGGCCAGCACACAAGTCACGTTGAGCATTGAAGAGTTGGCGGCCCTGGATGCGGTCAGCCAGCTGCCCGCCGAATACCCCGGCTGGATGCTGGTGCGCCAAGGCGACGGGCGGCGCAAGCAGCTGGCCGATGCGCAGCGGCCTTGAACTGCTGGAATCCCGCCCATGGACCTGATGGAGCAGCTGGGCCACAGCCTGCGCTTCGACGCCGAATACGCCACGCGCCTGAGCAACCACTTGCCGATGCTGCTGGTGGCATTGCAACGCCTGGGCGCCAGCGATGAACGCATGGCAGCAGCGGGCGCGCATTACGCACACCAGCACCCGTTGCACCCGATGCCACCGCTGCAAGCCTGGTCGGCCGGCGACCCCTGGCGCGAGCCGTTTGGTCAGCCGTCTGCCTGGCCACGCTACCGCGATCTGTTCACCACCTGGCTGCAGGAAGAAGGCGCTGGCGAGACCTTGCGCCAGACGCTGCCCGCGCTGCTGCCGGGCTGTGGTGCGGCAGCCTTCCATGGCCTGATCCGCACCGCCTACGCGGTGGACGCAGGGCACCGCGCCGAACTGGCCCATGCATTGGCGTACTGGGCGTGCCGCTGGCTCGACCTGGGCGTGGTAAGCAGTGATGAAACAGGTGCCGGCCAGCAGGCTAACCCTCAGCCGCTGCTGAAGGCGGCCACCGCGGTGCCCGGCGTGGCTGCTTCACCGTCGCGCACCATCGTCGAACGCATGCATCACGCCGCGTGGCAGCCTGGGTTTGCTGCCGCCATCAGCCCGTTGCGGCTGGACGCCCACACACTGCCCCGCCTGGCGCGCCACGCCGCGCAGTTGTACGCGCGCTGCGGCCACTTCACGGTGCTGCACCTGGCCACCAGCGCCTGGGCACTGCGGGTGCTGCTGCCTTTTGTGGACGACCTGCAGCCCGCGCTGGCCAGCTATTGGCGCGCCTACGCAGCCGGTGCGGCCAGTGTGGTGGGTGGGTTGAAGCTGGGCCGCGCGCCGGCACCATGGCCCTGGCCGCAAATCATTCAAACAGCCCTGATCAGCGACGACGAACACCTGGTGAAACTGGTGCACACCTGCCAGCAGGAACAGCATGTTTACGGCGGCGCTGATGACTGGCAGCGTGCCGCTACACGGGCCGTGCAGGCGGTGCGGCCGGTGTGAAGCGCCAAGCGCGCGGCGGTGTGGCCCTGCCAGCGCAGCGAGGCAGCCCCACTGATGGCAGACCCTAGGCCGACAGGGCTGAAAGTCTGCATAGACTCGTTGGCAGGAGGCACCCTATGAACGCGCACCGCACCACCATCGCCACAGCCGTGGCCGCTCTGTTGACGAGCCTGGGCACGGCAGGCCAGGCGCAGACGTCGGTTCCAACCCCGGCTTCGCCAGCAGCAGAAACCACCGTCATCGTGGTCACCGGCATCCGTGCGTCGATTGAAAAGTCGCTGCAAACCAAACGCTCGTCCACCGCGCTGGTAGAGGCCGTGACGGCCGAAGACGTGGGCAAGATGCCCGACAAAAACCTGGCCGATTCATTGCAACGCCTGTCCACCGTGGCGGTGCGCACCGACTACGACGAGGCTGAAAAGGTTTCGATGCGGGGCACCAACCCCGACATGACGCTCATCCTCTTCAACGGCCACTCGGTTTCTGGCGGCGACTGGTACATCGCCGACCAGCAGTCGTCCAGCCGCAGCACCAGCCTGAGCCTGATGCCCTCTTCGGTTCTTAACCAAGCTTTGGTCTACCGAACTTCACAAGCCAACATCGTGGACGGCGGCCTGGCCGGCACCATCGATGTCACCACCCGCAAACCGCTGCAGCAGCCGCTGGGCTTTGGCGGTGTGGTGTCTTTGGGCGCTTCGTACTCGTCGTTGCCTGACAAGTCAGCGCCCGACCTGAGCACCACGCTGCACTGGAAAAACGCCGACAGCACCCTGGGAGTGATGGGCCAGTTGTTTGCCGAAAAGCGCTACATGCGCCGCGATTCGCTGGTGCGCAGCGGCTTCAATTTTGGCTGGACCACGATCGACATCGCCGGTGTGTCCACCAGCGCTTCACCAATGCGCAGCATCACCGACGCCAGCCTGGCCGGCACGGGTTTAAAAGCCGCCGATTTAAACGGGGTGCGCATGCCCAGCGCCATGGGCAGCGAGTTTGTGGAAGGTGTGCGCGACCGCACCGGCGGTGTGCTGTCGCTGCAATGGAAGCCCACGCAAAAAATCGACCTGGTGTTGACCAGCTTTCGTTCTGACATGAATGCCGACAACTACGGCCGACAGACCGGCAGCGCGATGGAAGCGATGCTGCGCGGCCAGAGTTTTTACGCCAGTGCCGCCGAACCCAATGGCGCGGTGCTGCCCACGACACGTGTGTTTGCCACCATCAAGAACCCGGTCATCGCCACCGGCACCACCTATTGGGGCGACGAACTGCGTTACCTGAAAAGCGCCGAGATCGTGTTCCCAGCCGGCACCCGGCCCGCACTGGTGGGCTTGAGCGACAACTCTTATCGCGACGGCGCCCGCGCCAGCTCGGCCTTCACCGACCTGAACGCGCGCTTTGACATCAGCCCGCGCTTGGTGGTCAACGCCTTGCTCAGCACCACCAAAGGCCAAGGTGAAACCAAAGAAGACCAAGGGGTGGGCTGGTACCGCTTTGGCCAGGGCGTGACTTACACGCTGAATGGCCTGAACGAAGCGCCCAACTTTGCGTTCATCGACGCAGGCGACAACAAACCTGGCTTGAATGCGGCTGGCGCGGGTTACCAGGCCTTTACGCAGCGCAACAGCCGCTCGCGCACCATCGACAGCGAAGACGCCATCGCTATCAACGCCGAATACGACGTGGGTTGGAACATGCTCACCACGCTGGACGCCGGCCTGCGCCACGCCGACCACCGGCGCAATTTTCAGCGCTGGGTGTACACGCGCAAACGCGTGGCCTACGACCCGCTGCCCACCACCGGGCTGCAGAGCTACCCCGACAACTTTGCGTCCAGCATCGGCAGCGGTTTTGACAACACCGGCTTCTATTACGACCGCAACACGTTGCAGGGCTGGATTGACAACCAGTGGCGGTCTTATGGCGACGACTGGGACCGTTTGATGAGTTCCTACATCGACATGCGCGAACGCCAATCGGCCGCTTATGTGATGCAAAACTTCGAGCTCGGCCGGCTAACAGGCAACGTGGGTGTACGTTTGGTGCGTACCGAGGTGGACAGCAACATCGTGAACCGCTTGCCAGCGGGCTTCTGCGTCAAGTCTGAACCCGGCAAACCGGTGACACCGTGTGCCCGTTTCCCTGGCGCCATTGTTGACGCCGCCGACCTGTACAACTGGTACGACGGTGACGTGTTCGGCAAGCCGCTGGGCAGCGCAACGTTCACCACCGCGGCTACCTACACGCAGCCCTATTACCTGGAGCCTACCAAGCGTGTCTTCAACAACGTGTTGCCCAGCCTGAACCTGCGCTATGAGCTGGACAAAAACATGCTGTTGCGCGCCGGCGCTTCACAAACCATAGGGCGCCAGAATTACAACGTGTGGGCACAAGGCGTGACCAGCCCCACCTGCAGCGCCACCACCGGCATCTGCACCGTGGTAGGCCCCAACCCCAACCTGGAACCGCTGACGTCGAACAACATCGATCTCAACTGGTCCTGGTACTTTGCCCGCCGCGCGCTGCTGACCGTGGGCTACTTCGAGTCCAGGATCAAGGGTTACACCAAGTTCGGTGGTTTGGTGCAGGACAGCAGCATCGAACTGCTGGACCCCGTCACCGACACGCTAAAAACCTACTTCGTGATCTCGGCTTCGCAACAGAGAGCCAAGATCAGGGGCTTTGACATCGGCTACGAGCAGCCCATCGGCAACACGGGTTTTGGCGTCACTGCCAACATCAGCCGCGCGCGCAGCAAAGTTGAAGATGGCCGCCCGCTGACAGGCGCTTCAGAGTGGGCTGGCAACCTGGGCCTGTACTTTGAGGACGACCGTTTAAGCGCCCGCGTGGTCGTCAACTACCGCGGCGAGTACGTGGCTTCATCCACCGCACCAGCGCCCAATTCCAACGCCCAGGGCAACACCGTGATTCAGGGCGTTACCTTGCCCAGCACGGCATTGACCTGGGCCGCACCCGTCACCAACGTGGCGTTTTCAGCCGGCTACAAATTCAGCCCTCAATTTGAACTGCAATTCAGCGCCACCAACCTCACCGACCCGGTGCGCGCGCAATACCGCTACGGCGAATACGAACAGCAGCGGCAAGACGTTTCGGGGCGCCAGTACTACCTGAACGCGAAGTACAAGTTCTAAAGCCTGTGGTGGCACTGCCGGGGCAAGGCAGCGCAGCCCATAGGGGAGCGGGGGCCAGGGGTCGATAGCGCCATTGCCGCGACAATCGCGCCATGGCTCTTCTTACTGTTTCAAACGCCCATCTCGCTTTTGGCCACTTGCCGCTGCTCGACGGTGCTGCACTGTCACTGGAAGCTGGCGAACGTGTGGCGCTGATTGGCCGCAACGGCACCGGCAAGTCGTCGCTGATGAAAGTCCTGGCGGGGCTTGAGAAGTTGGATGACGGCATCCTGCAACTGCAAACCGGCCTCAAACGTGTGTATGTTGCGCAAGAGCCTTTGTTTGACAGTGGCGCCAGCGTGTTCGACGCCGTGGCCGACGGTGTGGCCGAAGCGCGCGAACTGCGCGAGCGCTACGAACGCCATGACCCCGCCGACGACCTGGACGCCGTGCAGACACGCCTGGAAGCGCTGGACGGCTGGACCTGGGAACAGCGGGTAGACCAAGCACTGCAGCGCCTGCAGCTGGACCCCGCCGCGCAGGTGCACGAGCTGTCTGGTGGCACCAAAAAACGTGTTGCGCTGGCGCGTGCGCTGGTGGCCATGCCCGACCTGCTGCTGTTGGATGAGCCTACCAACCACCTGGACATCAGCGCCATCGAATGGCTGCAAGAACTGCTGAACACGTGGCGCGGTGCGCTGGTGTTTGTCAGCCACGACCGCGCCTTTATTGACGCCGTGGCCAGCCGCATCGTGGAGCTGGATCGCGGAACGCTGCGCAGTTACCCAGGCAGCTTCACAACCTTTGAGGCCACCAAAGCGCGAGAACTGGAAGACGAAGCGCTGGCCAATGCACGGGCTGAAAAACTGCTGGCGCAAGAAGAGGTGTGGGTGCGCAAAGGCGTGGAAGCGCGCCGCACACGCAGCGTGGGCCGGGTGCAGCGGCTGGTGAAGTTGCGTGAGCAACGCGCGTCGCGCCGCGACAGCCTGGGCCAGGTGCGGCTGGAACTGGCCAGCGGCTTGCCGCCGGGCAAGATCGTGGCCGAGCTGAGCAACGTCGGCATGCGCTTTGGCGCAGATAAGCAGCTCATCAGCGGCTTCACCGCCACCATTCTGCGCGGCGACAAAGTGGGTTTGATCGGCCCCAACGGTGTCGGCAAAACCACGCTGTTGAAGCTGATCCTGGGTGAACTGCAGCCCACCAGCGGCAAAGTGCGCCAGGGCACGCGGCTGCAGGTGGCCTACTTCGACCAGATGCGCGCTGCGCTGGACCTGAACGCCACGCTGGCCGACACCATCAGCCCCGGCAGCGAGTGGATCGAGATTGGCCAGGCGCCCGACAAGGTGACACGCAAACACGTGATGAGTTACCTCACCGACTTTCTTTTTTCGCCAGAACGCGCCCATTCGCCGGTGCGCACGCTGTCGGGTGGTGAGCGCAACCGGGTGCTGCTGGCGCGCCTGTTTGCACTGCCGGCCAACGTGCTGGTGCTGGACGAACCCACCAACGACCTGGACATCGACACGCTGGAACTGCTGGAAGAACTGCTGCAAAGCTACGCCGGCACGGTGTTTTTGGTCAGCCACGACCGGCGTTTTCTGGACAACGTGGTCACCAGCACCATCGCCTGGGAAGGCGACCCTGCATTTGGTGGCCGCCCGGGCTTGTGGCGTGAATACGAAGGGGGTTACGAGGACTGGAAGGTGCAGCGTGAACGTGGCCGTGTGGCGGCATCTGCGGTCAGCGCCGCCGCGGCACCAGCGGCTGTTGCAGCCAAGCCGGCACCGGCCAAGCCAGCCGCTGCAAAGGCCAAGCTCAGCTACAAAGAACAACGTGAACTGGACGCGCTGCCAGCGCGCATCGAAGCGCTGGAGGCCGAACAGAAAACACTGCATGAACGCCTGGCCAGCAACGAGCTGTACGCCAAAGAGCCGCAACTGGTGCCGCAGTTGCAAGCCCGGCATGAAGCCATCGAAAACGAGCTGCTGCAAGCGTTGGAACGCTGGGAGTCGCTGGGCGCGGCATAGCTGCGCGCAGGGGCTTCGCTTGACTGGGCTTCGCTCGGCTGGGCTATCAAAACCCAACGGATCGCCAACCGATCGGGGCCTGCACCAGAAGTCAGATTCAAGCCCGTCGTGCGCTGTGTTCGGACCCTGTTCTGCCGTAGCTGGGGGTGCTGTGGGGAAGAAAAAGGGCGTTTGACATTCCTATCCTCCCAACCGGACTTCGTCACAGACGGGGCTTTCCTTCTGCTGCAGCGCGTGGTTCTTCTTCTGCGGCGCAATCCTTCAGCGTTGTCCACGCGGCATCTTCGTGCACACCTTGCTGCAGGAGTGCGAGCGGTTACGGAATGGCGCGCAACCGGCAGCTGCACTTACACTGCGCTGCACGCTGTTCGTGATGACGACCGAAGCTCTTCAATACTCCGCAGGAACCTATCCACTGTGACCGCTGAAATCATTCCGGGCACTGGCGATCCGGTCCTGACGACCTCAGAAGGTGAAGGTACCTGGATGGCGGAAGCCGCCTGTTATGCGGTGTTGGGCCGCGTGTTACCCGGCCTTCGTCACGACCTGGCGAACTCCTTGCAGCCAGCACGACTGCTACTGATGGTGCTGGAGCGACGCTTGCAGAGTACGCACCCTGATCTGGCGGCTATCACCAAGAGTGTGATGTCCCTCAGCGCCTTGACGAAACAAGCCGCTGCCGACTGCATGAGCGCACTGAAGTGGACAGATTCCAATGAGGGCCTGCACGTCAGCCTGCGAGGCGGTGTGGATGAGGCTGCCAGATTGCTGGCGGTTGAGCTGTCTGAGAACGCGCTGGTGCTCGTCAACGGCATCGCAGATGGGTCGGCAACTGCACCGCAAAGCACCTTTCGCACCGTCGTCATGGGCGCGCTGCTGGCGTTTTGTGACCAGCGCGTCGCGGGCAGTACCTTGCAGGTGACGTTCCAAGAAGCCGCCGCCGACAGCCGGCACACCGGCAGGTTGCAATTGCAGATGCTGCCAGGCGACGCTGGCAGGTCACCTGCGTTCCAGGACGGGAAGCGGAAGGCTCGGGTGATTGGCTGGAACGACGTGCAGGCCATGGCCGACTCGTGTGGCGTGAAGATGGCCCAAGGCGACGGCTGGCTGACGCTGGACCTGCCCAGACGTTAGACACCTGGGGAAGGTATCGGGGTGGACAAGACATCGGCGCTTTTGACGGGGCTTGCCGCAGCTCCGGGTGGCAGAGAGGGTGGGGCGCACGAGCGCACGATTCGCGACTTCAAAATGGAAAACGGCGCGATCCCCATCAGCCAGCCCCTGCGTGACTTGCGCGGCGTACTGACCGGCGTGTCAGTCCATGAAAAGGATGAAAACAACTTGCGCGAGGGGAACAGGCCGTGAACGATGCCGGCCGCGAAGGCCAGGAGGCACGCGTGCTGCTTCTGGCGCCCACCGTCGCGGAGCTGACGTGCGCGGTCTTCGCCCGCGCCGGCATCGCGTGCCTTCCTTGCTTCGATCAGGTGCAGCTGTGCGAGCAATTGACAGCCGGCGCCGGCGCGGTGGTGATGGCCGAAGAAGCGGTTCACGTCGGTGACAGCGGTCTGGCCGAATGGCTAGGCCGGCAACCGCCCTGGTCCGATCTGCCGGTGCTGATACTGGCCCGCGCGGGGGTCCATTCCGTCGCCGTGGCGGGGGCGATGGAAGCGCTCGGCAACGTCACTATTCTGGAGCGTAGCGCGCGCGCCGCCGCCCTGGTCAGCGCCGTGCGCAGCGCCTTGCGGGCGCGCAAGCGGCAATATCAACTCCGCGAACAACTGCTGCAGCATGAGCGGGCTGCCGAGCAGTTGGACATGGCGATGGCGGCGGCGCATGCGGGAAGCTGGCAATTCAATCTGACGACCGGGGAGTTCATCGCGTCCGACCGGGCGATCGAACTGCATGGCCTGCCGAGCGGAACGCAACTGAACCACGAACGGGCTCTGGCGTGCGTGCATCCCGATGACCGCGCGAGCATTGACGCAGCATTGCGACTGACGTTCGACTCTGGACAGACGTTCCGGCATGAGCACCGCGTGCTGCGGCCGGATGGTTCGGTCCGCTGGGTCTCATCGCACGCCGAGCGCCGGGGTGAAGGCGGTCAGACCTTCGTCATCGGCCATGTGCAGGACATCTCCGAGCGCAAACAGGCCGAGCTGCGGTTGCGGGCGAGCGAAGAATTCAACCGCAGCCTGATGGATGGCAGCTCTGACTGCGTGAAGGTGATGGACACCGAAGGCCGGTTGTTGTCGATGAACACCCCGGGCCAACGTCTCATGGAGATCGACGACTTCGGGCCTTTGTGCGGCAACGAATGGACAACGCTCTGGCCGCCAGCAAGCCATGACGAGGCGCGGCGGGCCGTGAACAGCGCGCGTGGCGGCGAGTCCTGTTCGTTCCAGGCGTTCTGCCCCACTGCGAAGGGCAACCCCCGTTGGTGGGACGTGGCAGTCAGTCCGGTGCGGGACGCTCCGGACGGGCCGGTCGTGCGGCTGCTGTCCGTGTCCCGCGACATCACCAAACGCAAGCGCGCCGAGCAGACGCTGGCCGAGCGGTCGGCGCTGCTGACCGGGGTGCTGGAGGGGACGACCGACGTTGTCTTCGTGAAGGATCTGAACGGCCGCCTGCTGCTGGCGAACGCTGCTTTCGCCGCGGCGGCAAGATCCACTCCCGAGCAGCTGGTGGGGAAGACGGACGAGGATTGGTTTGGGCCGGACGTGGCGGCTGCGGTGCGGCAACAGGACGAGACAGTCATCGCCGGTGGATCGCCGATGCAGTTCGAGGAGACGGTCCCAGTGGCGGGCGAGGCGCGGTCTTTCCACACCCTGAAGGCGCCGCTGCGCGACGGCAGCAGCCGCATCGTCGGCATTCTCGGCATCGGCCGCGACATCACCGAGCGCAAACAGGCCGAGAAGGCGCTGGAAGCGAGCGAACATCGGTTGCGGCTGACCCTGGAGGCGGCGGCGATCGGCCTGTGGGACTGGGACGTGGCGACCGACGTCGTCACCTGGTCGCCGGAGTGCTGCGTCATCCACGGCATGGAGCCAGGGGACTTCGACGGGACGGCGGCGGGGTTCGACCGGCTCCTCCACCCCGACGACCGAAGCCGGGTGTGGGCGATGATGCGGGCGGCAGTGGATGGGCGAACCAAGTACGAGAGCGAGTTCCGCATCGTCTGCCCGAACGGGGAAGTCCGCTGGGTGGCGAACACCGGCCGGGTGATGTACGACCAAAATTCAACCGTGAAGATGGTCGGGACCGTCACCAACATCACCGTACGCAAGCAGGCAATGGATGAGCTGCGGCAGAGCGAGGCCCGCTTCCGCGCTGGGATGGAAGCGGTCAGCGACATCGTTTGGACCAACGACGCCAAAGGCATGATGTCGGGCGAGCAGGTCGCATGGGGCCGCTTTACGGGGCAGGACCGGGAGGCCTATCAAGGGTACGGCTGGTCCCGTGCCGTGCACCCCGACGACGCACAGCCGACCATCGACGCCTGGCAAACCGCGGTTGCCGGGAAGCGGACCTTCGCGTTCGAACACCGGGTTCGCCGCCACGACGGCCAGTGGCGGCTGTGCTCTATTCGTGCCGTCCCCGTGCTCGATGCGCTGGGCGACATCAGCGAGTGGGTGGGCGTCCATTCCGACATCACCGACCGCAAACAGGCCGAAGAAGCGCTGCGTGCGAGCGAGGCCCGCCTGGGCGGCATTCTTCTGCGCTCCCCGGCTGGCATCGTGCAGACCGACGCCGAAGGCTGCATCACGCTGGTCAACCCGCGCTGGTGTGAGATGTTGGGCTACCCCGAGGCGGAACTGCTCGGTCGCAACATCGTCGAGATCACTCACCCTTCGTTCGTGGCGCCGACCACTGCGGCGTTCGCCCGCCTGGGCGCAGGCGGGCCGGACTTCCAGATCGAGAAAGCCTACAGCCGCAAAGATGGCTCGGTGCTTCGCGCGCAGAGCAACGTCGCGGCCCTCCGGTCACCGGCCGGCCAGTTCCTTGGGCTGATCGCAGTGGTGGTGGACATCGCGGAACGCCTTCGCTCCGAAGAGGAGTTGCGCCGGCTTGCCGCCGAGCTGTCCGAAGCCGACAGCCGCAAAGACGTGTTCCTGGCTACCTTGGCCCACGAATTGCGCAACCCTCTGGCTCCGATCCGCCACGGTTTGCAGGTGTTGAAGCAGACGCGGAACGACGCCGCGGCTGTCGAGCAGGTTCGCGCCATGATGGACCGGCAGCTTTCGCAGTTGGTCCGGCTGGTGGACGATCTGCTCGACGTGAGTCGGATCACACAGGGGAAAGTGGATCTCCGCAAGGAACGGGTCGATTTGAAGTCCGTGATCGACGCCGCCGCGGAAACGAGCCGACCTGCCATCGAGCAAGCGGGCCACGATCTCGCTGTTGTCCTGCCGGACGAGCCGGTCTTCGTGGACGGGGATGCGACTCGGCTGGCCCAGGTTGTGTCCAACCTGTTGCACAACTCGGCCAAGTACACCCATCGCGGGGGACACATCCAGGTGGCTGCCTGGCGCGAGGGCGGCACCGCAGTGGTGTCGGTGAAAGACGACGGCATCGGCATCCCGCCGGCCATGATCGGCCGCGTGTTCGAGATGTTTACGCAAGTGGACCGGACGCTGGAGAAGACGACGGGCGGGCTGGGTATCGGGCTGTCACTGGTCAAGGAGCTGCTTGTGAGGCACGGCGGGACCGTCGAGGCCAAAAGCGACGGGGAAGGAATGGGCAGTGAGTTCGTGGTCCGCCTGCCGGTGGCGGACGCCAGCGCCGGGCCGGATTGGCCGAACCGGCCGACCAGCGAAGTCGTGCCGTCCGCCCTTCGCCGCATCCTGGTGGTGGACGACAACGTGGACGCGGCGGACTCTCTCGGGCAATTGCTGGAGACGTTCGGGAACGAGGTCCGCACTGCGAACGACGGGGAGGCCGGGATCGCAGCGGCGGCGCAGTTCCGGCCCGACGTGGTGTTGATGGACATCGGGATGCCGAAGCTGAACGGATACGAGGCCGCCCGCCGCATTCGGCAACACCCGTGGGGCCGGACCATGGTGCTGGTGGCATTGACCGGCTGGGGGCTGGAAGAAGACCGAAAGAAGAGCGCGGAAGCCGGGTTCGATCACCACTTGGTCAAACCGGTGGAACTGGACGCCTTGACCAAGCTGATGTCGGGCAGCAGTGCGCTGTGAAGTCAGATCGAGAGCGACTGGCCTTACCTGTGGATCGATGCCATGGTCGTCAAGACCAGGGAAGTTGGGCGTTATGCCGCCATCGAACGATGGCGCCTGCAGGTCGGTGACGACAGCGGTTAAACCCACTTGGGTGGCTCGTGACCCGGCGGGCTAACCCCGCAACGCCACCACGCGCTGCCAAAACCGCACTTCTTGCGCAGTTGCAAAGTTCACCCGCATCAGCGTGCCCGGCCGGCGCGTGGCATGGAACAGCACGCCGGGGGCGGTGAGCCAACCTTCGTCCAACAAAGTCTGCGCCAGCACTTCGGTGTCGGTACCCACGTCGACCCAGCCAAACAGCCCTGCCGGTGGGGTGACGAAATGGCAGCCGGCTTCGCGTGCCAGGCGCACCGTGCGTGTGCGTGCGGCCGCCAGGCGCGCCACCATGCGGTCGGCGTGGCGGCGCAGCTGGCCTTGTTCAAGGCACAGCGCCACCGCCTGTTCCAGCAGCGCGGGTGTGGTCAGCGTGGTCAACAGCTTGGTGTCGATCAGGCGCTGCGCCAGGTCGGGCGCCGCGGCCAGGTAACCTACGCGCCATTGCGGCGTTAGGATTTTTGAGAACCCCGACACGTAGACCGTGCGTTTCAGCCCGTCCAGCTGTGCCAGCCGGGTGGCGTGGGCGGGTGCCAGCCAGGCGTAGGTGTCGTCTTCGACGATGGTGAAGTTGTACAGCTCGGCCAGGCGCAACACCTGGTGCGCGGCGGCGGGTGACAGGTTGGCGCCGGTGGGGTTGTGCAGCACCGAGACGGTGACGTACAGGCGCGGCTGGTGCTGTTGCAGCAGCTTGTGCATCACCGCCAGGTCGGGGCCTTGTTCGCCGCGCGGCACGGGCAGCAAGCGCACACCCATGCGCGACAGGCGGGCAAATTCGGTCGCCCAGCCGGGGTCGTCCACCAACACCGCGTCACCGGGCTGCAGCAGGGTGCGGCAGACCAAATCCAGCGCGTGCGTGGCGCCGGTGGTGGTCACCAACTGCTCGGGTGTGGCGGTGATGGCCAGATCGGCCAAGCGCTGCGACAAGGCCTGCCGCAGCCGCGGGTCACCAGCCGGTTCGCCGTAACGCAGCCACTCGCTGGTGTGGCTGGATCTGCTGCACACCTGGCGCAGTGCGCGCTGCAACATCGGCGCGTCCAGCCAGCTTTCAGGCAAGGTGCCCATGCCCGGTGACGGCTGGCTGCCCTGCACCTGGAACATGCTGCGGATGAGCGCCGTGGCGTCCACTGGCGCCGGTGGTGGTAGCGCACGCGCTGGCGGATTGTTTTTGCGGCCTTCACTGGGCTGGGCGGCGGTTTCGCGTACAAAAAAGCCACGCTGCGGCAGCGCCTGCACCAGGCCGCGCGCTTGCAGCAAGTCGTACGCGGCCACCACGGTGCTGGTGCTGACGCCATGGCGCTGCGCGCAGTGCCGCACCGAAGGCAGCCGGGCGCCAGCGGCCAGCTGCCGCAGGCCAATCTGCTGCGCATACCGCTGCGCCAGCTGTTCGCTGAGGGTGCTGTCGCTGGGCGCCCCGGGTCTGCGGGGCGCCCTGCTGCGCGGCGTGGACTGTGTGCTTGTCATGGTCGATACAGTAGCCGAATCTGTGATGCTGACTGTATCGGTTCTGTACTGGCCTGCTGATCTAGACTGCGCCAATGCCGATCACCGAGCCTGCCACCCTGGCGCTGAGCGCCGCCGAACTGGGCAGCCTGCTGCTGTTTGC
>JANNMQ010000328.1:0-7196 GCA_031398045.1 Rubrivivax sp. | reverse complement strand
CCGCCGTGACGACGGCTGGTCAACGGCGGTGGAAGACGTGTCGCTGCAGGTGGCGGCTGGTGAATGTGTCGGCCTGGTGGGTGAATCGGGCAGCGGCAAGAGCGTGACCGCGCTGTCGGTGCTGCGCCTGCACGAATCTCGCACCAGCCGGCTGTTGGGTTCCATCCGCTACCACGGCGAAGACGTGCTGGCGATGCCTTCGCGCCGGCTTCGGCAATTGCGCGGCGGCGAAGTGGCAATGGTGTTCCAGGACCCGATGTCATCGCTGAACCCGGTGCTGACCGTTGCCGACCAGATTGGCGAAACCTTGCGCCTGCACGAAAACATCTCGCGCACCGAGGCCCGGCGCCGCGCCATCGAACTGCTGGACATGGTGCGCATCCCCGACGCCGCGCGCCGTGTTGACGAATACCCGCACCGCCTGTCTGGCGGCATGCGCCAGCGCGTGATGATCGCCATCGCCATGGCCTGCCGGCCCAAGCTGCTGATTGCCGACGAGCCGACCACCGCGTTGGACGTGACCATCCAGGCCCAAATCCTGGAGCTGCTGCGCGAGCTGCAGGCTGAACTGGGCATGGCGCTGCTGCTGATCACGCACGACCTGGGCGTGATTGCCGAAGTGGCGCAGCGTGTGGTGGTGATGTATGCCGGCCAGATCATCGAAGAAGCTCCCGTGGACCGGCTGTTTTCACGCCCGCTGCATCCCTACAGCGAAGGTCTGCTGCGCGCCATTCCGCCGCTGGACGAGGATGTGCGCCGGCTGGCCGCCATCCCCGGCAACATCCCAGACCCAGGCCGCATGCCGCGCGGCTGCCGCTACGCGCCGCGCTGCCCGCTGGTGCTGCCCGCCTGCACGGCGGCGGTGCCGCCGCTGATCCCGGTCAGCGGCGGCGGCGCTTCGCGCTGCCCGGTGCTGATGGCGCAACAGGAGCTGGCCGCATGACGCAGCCCATCGTTTCCGTGCGCGACCTGAGCAAACACTTTGTGCTGAAGGGCGGCTGGGGTCGGCCGACGCGCACGCTGCGCGCAGTCGAAGCGGTCAGTTTCGACATCCACAAAGGCGAAACGCTGGGGCTGGTGGGCGAGTCCGGGTCTGGCAAGTCCACCACCGGCCGCATGCTGGTGGGGCTGCTGCCGGCCACGCGCGGCTCGGTCAAACTGTTCGGCCACGAGATCGCCGAGAGGGGACACGGCGGCATCGAGCCGGTGCGGCGCAGGGTGCAGTTTGTGTTCCAGGACCCGCAAGGCTCGCTCGATCCGCGCATGCGCGTGGAAGCGGCCATCGCCGAACCGCTGGACGTGGCCGGCACCTTCTCGCGCGGCGACCGTGCTGATCGGGTGCGCGAGCTGATCGGGCTGGTCGGCCTGCCGCGAGATTGTGGCGAACGCTTTGCGCACGAATTTTCCGGCGGCCAGCGGCAACGCATCGGTATCGCGCGAGCGCTGGCGCTGAACCCCGACTTCATCGTCTGTGACGAACCGGTGTCCGCGTTGGACGTGTCGATGCAGGCGCAAGTCGTGAACCTGCTGCTTGACCTGCAAGAGCGGCTGGGCCTGGCCTACCTGTTCATCGCCCACGACCTGGCCGTGGTGCGCAGCGTGGCCAGCCGCATCGCCGTGATGTACGCCGGCTCGGTGGTGGAAATCGCGCCGCGGCGGCAGCTGTATGCAACGCCGCGCCATCCCTACACGCAGGCCCTGCTTGCCTCGGTGCCGCGGCCGCAGCCGAACCGCGTGCGCGCAAAGAGTGTCGCCGGCGAGATGCCGAGCCTGCTGAATCCGCCCTCAGGCTGCCCATTCCACACCCGCTGCCCTTACGTGATGGAGCGCTGCCGGACGGACAAGCCACAGCTGCGGCCACTGGGCGACGGCCAAATGGCCGCGTGCCACCTGGACATGGCGCCGGTGCCGGCGCCGGCCGTGATCCCGCTGGTGGCGGCCTGAACCCTTCGGCGAACCCTGCCTTGAACTGGGACTTTCCGTCCACTTCGCAGCGCATGCCGGTGCTGGCTGGCAACGTCGTGTGCAGCTCGCAGCCGCTGGCCTCCTCGGCCGGGCTGCGCATGCTGGCGTGTGGTGGCAATGCCATCGACGCCGCGTTGGCCGCCGCGAATGCACTGACCGTGGTGGAGCCGTGCATGAACGGCATCGGCGGTGACCGCTTCGCCATGGTTTGGGACGGCCAGCAGCTGCACGGCCTGAACGGGTCAGGCCGGGCGCCGCGACGCTGGACGCGCGAGCACTTTTTGCGCTACGCCAAGATGCCCACACACTGCTGGGACACGGTCACGGTGCCCGGCGCAGTGTCGGGCTGGCGCGCGCTGTCGCAGCGCTTCGGCGCCTTTGCGTTTGCAGACCTGTTCGACCCGGCTATTCGCTACGCCCGCGATGGTTTGTTTTGTGTCGCCGACGGTCAGCCGCCAGTGGGAAGAACAATTGCCTATGGTTCGCGACGTTGCCGGCTTCACCGCCACGTTTGGGCCAGGCGGGCGAGCGCCGCTGCCGGGTGAGCGCTTCATATGCCCAGGCCAGGCCGACAGCCGTGAGGCAGATTGACGCCATGAAGCTGGAGCTGACCGAAATGTACCGACAGTCGCCGATGCGGGGCGAACCACCTCGTGCGGCTGTCCGCTGTACCTCAAAGTTTGACGTTCGGCGGCGACGGGGCGCCATCTGCGCGTTGACTGGATAGAGCGGCGCCCCTACGGAAACAACGCTGAATTGAGGTGGCCTCTCTACGCGCCGTCGGCATACTCGTTCTATTCCCAACCCCCATCCCTTCCACATCAAGAACCGAGAGCCACCTCCATGACTACCCAGAACCTTTCCAGCATCGCCACGGATGTCATCCACGCCTACGGGATGTCTGCGACCAACGTCCTCAACGCCTATCGCTTCGGCGGTGAGCGGCTGTTGGGCTACGTCGACGAGCGACTCGAGCGCGTGGTGCAGCGTGGCGCAGCGATCCTGCGCCAGGACTTGCGGTCGAACATGATCGGCAAGCAGCAGATGGTGACCGGTTACACCGTCAAGGGCATCCAGCGCGGCACTGACCGTGCGCAGAGCGCCGTCGGCATCGCGGTCGACCTAGCGACCAAGGGCGTGAGCCTGATGGTTGCCGGCGCCGATCGCCTCGACACCGCGGCCAACGTGCCCGCGCTCGACACGCTCAGCCGCGTCATGCTGCCGGCCGCGCAAGTCGTCGGCTTCGTTGCCGAACGCATCGAGCAGCGCAGCGGCTCGCTGGTGCAGCTCGTCAGCGGCAAGCCAATGCCGGCGCAGGCAGTGGCGGCCAACAAGCTCGACGCGAAGACCGGGGAAGCCGCCGCATCGCGCAAGCGCATGACGCGCACCGCGACGCGCCGCGTGAACAAGGCTGTCGCGACAACGGCCGACGAGGCGTCCAACGTCGCCCGCCGTGTCGCGCGCAAGGCACGGTCGGCCGCCGCGACGGTCGGTAATGCCGTGGCCGATGCGGCCAACGAGACGTCGAACGCCGCGCGCCGCGTTGCGCGCAAGGCCAAGGTCAAGGCACGCAACGCCTGACGCTTGGCACGCAACCGCTCCGCACGGCGGCTCGGGGTCCGAAAGGGCCCCGAGCCGTTTTTTGCTTCGTTGGTCACGCGGCTGGTTTCGCGACTGGGTGCGCAGAGATGAGCTCCAGAGCGATCGGGTTGGCGCAGCTGACGATCGACGCTCCGATGCTCGACGACTGGGATTTCAAACGCGCGTTTTCCTTCTCCATGGCACCCTGAACACGGCACCTGACGCGCTTGAGTCGGTCTCCGTGCGTGGCTCAAACCTGTCGAGCGTTGGCATCGCAGGCGGGCGCCTACCTCGGTGCGGCTGCGTTCTGGTGATCAGTTTGCAGTAGTTTCTGCCGCGACCTCAGTGCGACGGGATGCCAGAACGCAGCCCATCACCACCGTCAGCTGATGGCCGCTATGCATAGGGGTCGATGACCGACACCCACGCGCGGATCCCATTTGACAGCTATGCGTCAGGAACCCGCTGATCAACCAGAAGCTGTTCAATTGCTTGATGCGGCTTTCGACTAACGCGACCTTGGCAAAGCCTCCCGCATCGCATCTTCCCATTGCTTCGCCGTCGTCCATTTTCCGCGCAGCCGAGCTGGCAGCGCACCTTTCAATTGGTACTCGGCCACGCCAATCGGTTTGGTCTTGCTCTTCAGCGCGAACTCAACTTCGAAGTTTTCCTTTTCGGTGCACAAGATGATGCCGATGGACGGCGCGTCGTCAGGGGCTCGTTCCTTTTTGTTGAGCAGGTTCAGGTAGAAATCCATCTTGCCTGCGTACTCGGGTTCGAATTTGCCGACCTTCAATTCAACAGCGATCAGCGCCTTCAAAAAGCGGTGATAGAAGAGCGGGTCGATGAAGTGTTCGTTGAGCCCCAGCGTGACGCGGTGCTGGTGGCCGATGAAGCAAAATCCGCAGCCCAATTCGAGAATGAAGTCGCGCAGCTTTTCGATTAACCGATCTTCCAATTCGCGTTCTTTGAATTGCTGGCGAGTTTTTGAAAAGCCGGCCCAAGAACTCTAGGTTGTAGCTGCTCTTCAGTGCGTCTTCGGCCGGCACTGCGAGATGCTAAGTCAGCACCGTTTGAAAGTTATGACTCTTGCCTTCGGCCAAGGATCGTTCATAGGCCTGCGCCTTGATTTGGTTCAACAGCATATTGCGGCTCCAGCCGAAGCGGGCCGTGGCTTGCAAGTAGTACAGGCGTTGTGCGGGCTGCTGAAGTCTCGCTAACAGGTTGACGTGATGGCCCCAAGGTATGGCGACGAGCATTTCTCTCGCAGCCTGTGAGAGTTTTGCCGGGGTCGTGACTGAAGGGTTACGGCGCAGCTTGGTGACCGGGCCAGTTTCTCTCACAAGCTGTGAGAGAAAGTCCACCGCCGTGTAGGTCTCGTGCAACTGGCGCATGCGCCAGAGATTGATGCTCGAAAACCCCATCGACCTGGTGAGTGGTGGACGAGCTGGAACGCAGCGCTTCTAGCGCCATGGCGGGCATCGGCGCAGCCGACGCTTGGGGGGGGGGAGCGTTCGGGATGCGGGCGCCATTCGATTCCGCGCGATTCCAGCAGCGCCATCAACCGCGTGTTTTCGGCTTGCAACGCTGCGGGCGCATCGTGCTCATTCATCAATCCCTGCCGCCGCCATCAAGCGGACCCGCCGTCAAATCACTTCGACGTTGGGGCCGTACTGCAACAGCATCTGGTCGGATGTCAGCAGGCGCATGGGCTCGGCGTTGGCTTGCGCCACCAGCATGCGGTCAAATGGGTCTTTGTGAATCGCCGGCAGCTTGGCCAGTTGTTCGGTGTGAACGCCCAACACCGGCAGTTCAAGATAACCACCCTCGCGTGCGGCCTGACGCAGTTGGGCCACGTCCACTTCCAGTTTGCCGATACCGGCATTGATCGCGACTTCCCAGAATGAGGCCGCGCTGACGTAGACCTCGTTGTCGGGGTCAAGGTTTCTAAGCCCGACCGCACACGCTTGAGCTGAAAGCCTTCAATCGCGTCACCGACAGCTTGCGCTGCCCAAGCTGACAAGGTAGTGCCTGAGATGGCCTTGACGCCCTGGGTGCAGGCGCAGGCAGTGACCACGCTGGCCGGGCAGTTTTTCTATTTGATGCCAGTAGGTGCGCAACGCTTCGGTGGTCAGTGGCCGTTTGTCGGCGCGGTCAAACCGCCCATCGCGTCGCGTTGGTGTGACCGGGTTGGTGTGCACACCATCAGCCTTGAAGGTGACTGAGATGGACGCCGTCACGCGCACGTCGACAGCGCATGGGTAGGCCGCTCGCATACAGGTGCGCAGCTTGTTGGACGTGCGCGTTCTTGGGTGGCCTGGTGTTTCACGTAGTCATCCAACAAATCGGCCAACGTATGTGCGGCGCGCACGGTGGCGGCCTCTTTGGCGGCTCGGTAGCGTTTGCGTTCGATGAGCTTGGCTTCCTTCAGCCCGCCCGTGTCACGGTGGTCACCATGTTTTTGCGACAACCGACGGCATTGTTCATGAACCGCCGCAACGCTGAAGCCACACGATGCGGGTTCCAGCTTTTTTTTTGGTGGGGAGACGGGGTCGTAGATGCCGATGGGTTTGCGGTGCGATTGGCCCTCGTGTGAATAGCGCCAGTAGCACTGAATGCCGCTTTGACTCAATCGGCGTGCTTGCAAAGAGCCGCCTTGTTCCAGTGCCGCTCAGCTTGGGTCTGGGCCACTTTTGTCGGTGTGGCAGCGCACGACTCAGGGTTATGCCTATGCAGACTTGCCAGCATGGCTGCCTTTGTTGTCAGAAATGAGTAAGCGCGCCAGCGAACAGTCGGGCCGTAAGTTTTCTGGCAGCACATGCTCACCTTCCTCAACGCCGTTCAGCTGGTTATGTACATCGCACTGCTCGCATTGGCAGGGCAAGGTGTGCTTTATGTGTTGGCGGGCGCCAAACGCGAAACCAACTTTTTCTACAAATTGCTGCAGGTGCTGACCAAGCCTTTCACGCTGGCGGTGCGCAAGCTCACGCCCAAAGTGGTGGCCGATCAGCAGGTGCCGGTGGTGACGTTTTTGTTGTTGCTGGTTTTGTACGCTGTGGTGACGTTTGAGCGTGCCGACCTGTGCGTCACCGGCAATCTGGTAGGTCAGGCGGGGTGCCGATGAGCAGGTTTGAATATCTCTGGCTGAAGATGCAGGCCATCGTGCTGCTGGTGTTTGGCCGCGAGGCGGCTGCACTGCACATCTTCAACCGCATGCTGCGGCTGTGGCCCGACGACGCCTATGCGCTTTCCAGCCGCGCGCACCTCCTGGTGCAGGCGCAGCGCACGGTCGAAGCCTTGGCCGATTCGCAGCGACTCGTTCAGTTGCCCACGGCCACGGGCCGCACTTGGTTCAACCACGGCTTTATGCTGGAAGCCGCAGGCTACCTGGAAGAAGCGCGGGTGGCCTTCATCAAGGCTACTGAACTCAGCCCCGAACTCGACCGCGCCTGGTATGGCCTGGGCCTGGTGCTGATACGCCTGCAACGCTTTGACGAGGCTGTGGCCGCGCTGAAACGCAACACCGAACTGCAGCCCATGAGCCCCTACGGCTGGTACCAGCTGGCGCGGGTACATGTGGACCGACAAGAACCCGACAAGGCGGTGAAGATCATTCGCCACCTGAAGGGCTTCGAGCCCAAGGTAGCCGC
>JANNMQ010000303.1:0-3329 GCA_031398045.1 Rubrivivax sp. | reverse complement strand
GTAGCCGTAGATGGCGGTGTCGGTGCGGCTCTTGAAGAAGCTGTTCTTCAGTGTGTTGATGGGTGGTTCGGCGGCCATGACGCCGCCGCTGAACCACAGGGTGGCCGTGGCCAGCAGGGCCCTGCGCAAGATCGAGCTGGTGGATGCTGAGCGGTGCATGGTCTTTCCTTGGTTGTGGACCCGTGGGTGACAGCGGTAGTGACGGCGGTAGTGACTGCGGTGGTGACAGCGGTGGTGACGGCGGTGGTGACGGCGGTTGCGCCTGCGTGCGCCCCTGCGGGTGGCGGCTTGCCTGCATGGCCGAAAGCGATCAATCGGTCGGCGGGTACAGGGGCGTCAGTTCTTTCTCGCGCCTGTAGGTGCGCAAGAACTCGCTCCAGCACATGGTCTTGAAGCCACGCGCACGGTTGGCCGCGCCGATTTCGTACAACCACCGGTACTGCCGCATCAGGTCGCGCCAGGCCTTTAAGAGCCCCGTCTTGCGGTCCCAGATGTGGGTGCTTTCGGCGCCGGCGCCATTGGCCTCGACGATGGTGAAGCCGTGGCCCAGCTGCAGGTCAGAAAACCGTTCGAAGCGCACATCGAAGCGGCCGAAGTGAAACTCTGGCAGTGCCTGCGCAAGGGCATCGAAGCGTGCCTCCATTTCGGGCGTGACGAGGTGCGTGCCGTCACGAAAGATGGCACCCCGGCTGTGGCTGCCTGCAAAGGCCAGCCGCACGGGCTCGCCGGCTGACGGCACTTCGTCCAGCCGCGCAGCGTGCCGTTTCAGGTAGAGGTGCGAAAGCTTGCCCGCCCGCGGGTCGGCCATGATCAGTTCGCGCAGCGTGCGCTGGCCATCACCGGTGACGTAGGGGAAGTACTTCAGCGTGATGGAGATGATGCGGCCCCGCGCCTGCCCGGGCCGGCGGCAGTAGAAGACACCCGCCTCGCCTTCGAAGGGCACCAGGCGCTGCAACAGGAGGGCCGCCCCGCGCGGAAAACTATCGATGTAGGCCAGCAGGTCGGCTGCCGTTTTCACCAGCTTCACGCCCGCGCCGCGGCAGCCCAGGTCGGGCTTGGCCACCACGGGCAGGCAGAGCCCAGCATCGGCCAGCGCCGCCAGCGCGGCGTCGCATTCCGCGCTGCTGTCCAGCCAGGTGGCGCCGGCTCGCTTGACGCGAACGAAGGGCGCTGTCCATTGCGGCAGATGTTGCATGGCCAGGCGCAGGATGTCGGCCTTGCTCTCGCCGTAAAAGCCACCGCCGGGAAACGACGGGTTGGCCACCGTGGGCAGGAGCACGCCGCGGTGGCGCAGCATCAACCAGCCGGCATAGGCCATCACGGGTGGATAAAAGGCCCACATGGGCCAGAACTCGAAGAAGCTCAACGGCGGACCGTCTTGCTGCAGCGGCGGCATGCCCTGGTGTGGCCGCTGCCACGCCAGGTTGTTGCCGGACGCTGGCGCGAGCTGGGTGGACACAAGGCTCAAGGGGCTTTCCGGATCAGGCGTTGCTCAAGCGACGGCGTGCCTGGCGCCACAAGGGCACGGCCGATGCCAGCACCACGATGGGCAAGGCCACAGCCACGGCTGGCGGCAGTCCCAGTTGCTGCGCCAGTGCGTGGCCCACGGCGGCGCTGAGGACATAGAGGCCCGCCGTCCACAGCAGCACCGCCAGCGACACCCACGCGGTGAAAGGCAACAACGGAACGCGCACGAAGCCGCAGGTGGTGTAGGTGGCCAGCCGAAGGCCGGGAATCACGCGCGCCAGCAGCACGGCGCTGGGCAGACGGACCAGGATCTTCTGACGCGCCCAGTTGGACTTGTCACCCACGTAGCGCCGTCGCAGCCAAGGCACCCGGGTGGCGCCCAGGCCCGTCGCGTACAGGCCCAGATCACCCAGCGCTATGCCGCCGCCGACGGCCAGCAGCGAGAGTTCCCAGCTGATGAGCCCCTGCGTCGCCAGGGCCACACCGGCAGCGATAGCCAGGTCTTCCAGCAGCAGCGTGGTCAGCGCCAGCACCAGGGCGATGACGGGCGGCGCGGCCATGCCTTGCAGTGCGGCCTGGAAGCCCACGAAGAGGTCGCTCCAGTCGATCAACATGCGTGTTCCAGCGCCATGTGGATGGCTTCACGCACGGCGTCTTCCGAGTTCCAGGGCAGGAAGTGGTTGCGGCCCTGCAGCAGCACGGTCTTCAGGCAGCGTGCACCGCTTAAACGGGTCTGCATGAACGCCACGTTGGCCACCGGCACCAGTTCATCATTTGTGCCGTGCACGATGACGACCTTGGCCCGGATCTGCGGCAGCCGTCTGGCGAGGTCTTCGAGTTCGGACTTCAGCGCCATCAATTCGGCGTTGGCGTTGCGCAGGCTGCGCGGCAGCAGCTGACGCAACGGCGGCCAGGCGCCGGCGTGTTGCATGGGGTGGATGGTCTCCAACGCCGGGTCCAGCGAAGCGGCCAGCAGCACCAGTGCGGTGATGCGGCCGGGCTGCACGGCGTCGAGGTCGGCTGCCAGGCGCGCCACGATGGGGCCGCCCAGGGAATGGCCCAGCAGCACCACGGGCCGGCCATCGGCAGGCAGCAACGCCATCACGGCCGCGGCCTGGCCAGCCAGAGAGGTGACGGCGCTCTCGGGTCGGCTGTCGCCAAAGCCGGGCCGGTCCAGCGCCAGCACCTCCAGACCTGCGGGCGGCTGCAGCACGTAGTCGGCCCACGCAGTCGCCGAACCCGGCGTGCCGTGCACCAGGATCAGACGCGGGCCGGTGCGCTCGCCGGACCACAGGACGCTGATCGCGGTGTCAGCCTGGGCATCGACAGGCACGGTTCGCCGCAAGTGCTCAGTGGCCGATCCGCTTGCTCGGGGCCCCAGCGGTGCACAGCCCACGGCCGCCAGTGCCACGCCCAAGGCACTGAACAAGCGCCCACGGGGTTCGGTGGTGCGGCGGCGATTGGCGAACACGGGCATGCATGAGAGTCGTCCCAATTGCTTGGGCATTACTGCGGCGACTCCGCACCTTTGGTGGCGCTACGGCGCCCCGGGCGGCGGTGTAAGGCGAGCCGTGTCGCGTCGACCTACAGCGGCCACAAACCTTCGATAGCCTCTTTGCACCTATGTCAGCACTTTTCATCCAGGGCACCGAACAGCAGTCCGGGGGAGCGCGCACAAAGGGTATGTACATGCTTGGCCTGGCGCAAGACGCCGCCTTGCTCAAAGCGGCGCAGGCTCTGCGTTTTGAGGTCTTCAACATCGAACTCGACGAGGGCCTGGTTCAGTCTTACAACGCGGGTCTGGAGCCGACGATGGCCTGCGTGCTAAACACCGTGGCGCCGCGCCCTGCGGCCATCCCGCG
>JANNMQ010000259.1:0-9135 GCA_031398045.1 Rubrivivax sp. | reverse complement strand
GTAGCCGTGCACCACCTCGGACAGCCAGACCGGCTTGTCCTTGCTCGACGCATACAGCGTGCGGCGGCGGCCCACTTCGCGCAGCGCCACCATCGCCGCCATGAAATCGGCCGCGTCTTCGTCGGGTGCGGCGCAGACGATCTTGTCGATCGCCTGCGGCGCGCGCCCCTTGAGCACCAGCCATTGCAGCGCTGCCAGCAGCACGCGGTTGCCCATGCTGTGCGCGATGATGTGCAGTGCCTTGCCGGCGGCGTGCGCGCTGGCGTCGAGCGCCGAGATGAACTCGGCCAGCGGCTCCATCGCGTTTTTCGCCGAGTCTTCATCGACTGGGCATTGCGCCAAGGCGCCGGCCGAAGGCCAACTGAAGAAGGCCGTGTCGCGAATCTTCAGGTCGTAGGCCGGTTGCGCGGCGTCCTCGAAGCTCACGCGGTAGCCGCGCAGGAACAGCAGCACCTCGGGATTGCGGTCGGCGCCAACAGCTGTGTAGAACGAAGTTTCCTTGGTACCGCTGCCAAAGACGTGCACGCCGTGAACGGCGGCGAGGAAGATGGCGAGGGCTTGCTTGTCGGCCATTGGCGACTTATGGCCGTGCGGCGAGTAGTGCGGTCTATGCGGCCCGCAGCGGCGCCAGGTCTTCGCGGACGATGCTCCACGCGGTGTCGTCGTCAATGCCGAGGTAACCATGAATCAGTCGGTTGCGAACCGCGATGAGCATGCGCCACGGCACGTCGGCTGCCGTGGCGCGAACCTCGGCCGGGACGTGGGTGGCAGCTTCACCGATGAGTTCGAGGTTGCGCAAGGTCGCGTCGTAGCGCATGGGGTCGCTCGAGAACTGCAAACGATCGGTCCCCTTGGTATAGGCAAGCACCTTGTCGCAGAACGCCACCATGTCCTCGACGTAGAACCGCCACTCCCGAGGCGGCGCAGGGTCAGACATGGATGGCTTCTCGTTCGACCAAGGGTCGCAATTCAGGACGCAACGCCTTGTCGCTCTCCAGGTCCACCGGACAACCCAGCATGTCTTCCAAGTAAAACTGGAGGCCGAAGTAGCGCGCTGAAGTGGCGGGGCCATCGAACACCACCCACACGTCGGTATCGCTGTCGGCGCGTGACTGGTCGCGTGCGCGCGAACCGAACAGCGCCAGCTGCGACACACCGAAACGGCGTTGCAGTTCGGGCTTGTGCCGGCTCAGGAGGGCAAGTGTTTCGGCGCGGTCCATGACCCGAATGATGCCGCAAATACCTACATTCGTTGGCAGTGCCAGGCGCGCGTGGCAGGCCTCATGGTCCCGGCCAAGTCATCGAGTTGGCATGCGATCCGTCGGCTCCAAGAATGCGCACTCCATGGCAGTGTCTTGTCCGTCACGAGCTGAGGTCGCTGTCAATATGGGCACGTCTCACGTGGAAGGCATGCACTTCTTTGCCGTAGATGTGGAAGCTGATGTCGCCCGGCACCGTGATCACCGGCAGCGCGGTCTTGGGCGACGCCGCCTGTTACGAGCTGGCGCCGACGAAGCTGATGAGCTGTTCCGTCGTCATGCGCTTGCGCACGTTGTCATGCGCCACGATCAAGGCGCCGGTTTTGCCGAAGGCCTCGTTGCCGCCGGTGTGATCGAAGTGGAAGTGCGTGTTCAGCAGGAACTGCACCGGCTCTAGGTGATGGCGGCAACGGCGGCCTGGATCTTCGGCGCCAGCGGGCCGAACGGGTCGCCGATAAGGAAAACCGCGTCTTCGCCCACCGACAGGCCCATGTTGCCGCCGGCACCCACCAGCATCCAGGTGGGGCTGCGCTGCTCGAGCACCCCAAGCGCAGCGAGCCGGCCCGCGCCGGGACACCGCCCGGCGCAGGGCGCTAAGCCGCAATCTCGTAGAACGCCTGCACCGGGCTGCGAATAGGCAGCGCCTTGAACTGCCCGAAGCCTGCTTCCTGCGCCGCCAGGCGCGCGCGCGTCTCGCCCCAGCAGGCACCGAGTCCGGGGCCGCCCTGGGCCAGGCTTACCGGCACACAGTGCATGCAGCTGAGGCCGTACAGCATGCGCGCAAACGGGTTGGCCGCGTTGTCGTGCAAGCGCTCGGCCACCTTCGGCTCCACCATCAGGTAGGTGCCACCGGGGGCCAGCGCCTCACGGATGCGGCGCAGCACCTGCTGCGGCTGGCCGACGTCGTGGATGCAGTCGAAGCTGGTGACGAAGTCCCAGCCGCCCTCTGTCAGCGGCAACTCCGTGGCCGACGCTTGCACGAAGGCCACGCGGTCGCCCACACCGGCGCGGCGTGCGTTCTCGCGCGCAATCTCGATGCTGCGGGCGTCGAAGTCCAGGCCGGTGAAACGCGCCCGTGGATAAGCCTGCGCCAGCAGCACCGTCACAACACCCGTGCCGCAGCCGATGTCGATGGCGTTGCCGCCCGCCTCCAGCCGCTGCACGACGCGCGGCAACGCGGGCATCCACTGCTTGACGAGGCGCGCTTCCCACACCGGCCGGTTCATCTGCTCGATGGCCAGCGGCTCGCCATCGCCATAGGCCTGGAAGGCGATGCCCTGGCCCGTCTCGAAAGCCTCGGCCACCTTGGGCGCCATCGCGGCGAGAGCCGGCGCGCCCTTGAAGAGGCCACCCAGGTAGTACTCGCTGGCGGCATTGGCGAAGAACACCGCGTGCTCATCGGGCAGCGTCCAGGTGTCCGCCTCGGCATCGTGCTCGACATAGCCGGCGCAGAACATCGTCGCCAGCCACTCCTCCAGGTAGCGCGGGTGGATGCCGGTGCGCTGCTCGAGCGTTTCCCGTGTCATCGGCCCTGCCCCGGCCATGGCCTTGAAGAGGCCGACACGGTCGCCCACGTGCACCAGCGCAACGGCGCTCGATGCAGCGAGGTCGGCAATCACCTTCATCATGAAGGCCTGGGACTTTTCCTTGTTCATCGCAGCTCCTTGGTGTGCCATGGTCGCATCCTCGATCAAGCCAGGCTCGTCGTCGCACGAGCACCACGCAGCGCCAGCGTGGCCCAGGCCAGCGTGAAGACACCGTACAGCGCCACGCTCGACCCGCCCATCACATTCAACCTGCCGGTCAGCACGCCCTGCAACGTGACGCTCAGACCGCACAGCGTTGCCAAGGCCAGCGTGGCGGCCGCTGTGCGCTGCTCGGGCAGCGCACGAAGTCCGCGCAGGCCCCAGACCGCGGCCGCGTACATCAGCATCTCGGCGCCGTAGTAGCCACCCAGCAGCAGCGTCGCAGGGTCACCAGGCACGACGGCATAGAGCCCGGCCGTGGCGGCGGGCGCGAAGACCAGGTCGACGCCGAAAGGCAGCGACGGCAGGGCGGCGGCAGTGCAGACGTGGCGGAATCCCATGTGGGCTCCTCGGTGGTGCACGGGTACCGCCACTTTGACGCGAAGTGCGGTGGCTGTCATCAAGTCCACCCATAATTTTTCTGAATCGAGCTTTGCTCTGCCGGCCAAAGCTGACCGTCGATAACGGGTCGAGCAGCCAGTTGTTCGCAGTGCGAATCACGTCGGGGCATCACGCCGGCCATGGACGTTGCCGGCGAGGTGGCGGCTTACCGGGCCTGCGGATGGCCCGGCGTGTGCCCGGCATTCAGCGGGTCTGCCGGAATCAAGATCCACATCAACAAGTAGACCAGCACACCCGTTCCGGCGCACAGCGCCAGCAACGCGAACAACAAGCGCCAGATCCAACTCTCGATACCGCTGACGCGTGCGATGCCGCCACACACGCCGCCGAGCCAGCGGTCGTCGCGGCTGCGGCGCAACACATTAATCGCCAGCAGGGCCGGCGCGGTGACTTCTGGTGCACCACCGAGTATGCGCACTTTGGCGCGCACGAATTCCTCGTCCGAGAGCACGCCGCGCTCATGCAACGCACCCAGTCGACCCAATTCTTCGCTCAGACTCATGATGTTTCCCCCTACAAACTGGCCATCCAGCAGTTCAGCATAGCGCGGCGCTTAGGTTGTTCAAGAGGTCTGCGACAGACTGCTCCGGCGCGTGACAGACTGGCAAGTGACAGGGCAACGTCGGCAGGCTTGAAGCGGGCTTTCGCGTGCCGAAGTTGACTGGGCTCAATTGGGCGTCATGGCGATCATGGTGTCAATTCTTGCGGTCGTTCGAGTTCAGCCTTCGTGACTGATGAAGCGTTGCCGCATGCGGCGCGTGTCACTGCCGCGGCGCCACAGGCGCATGAGGAAGCGTGCGGCGCGTGCCAGCGCGTTGTCCAGCGCCGTGCGCCAGTCGCTGGCCACGGAGGCGACGACCACCGACCCTGCGCCATCGGTCCTAAGTTCCACCTGGCAGCGCTTGTCAATGCCGCCGCGCGGGCCGTTCACGTCCGACATCTGCACCTCGGCGCGTGGCACCAGCCAGCCCAGGCGCCGCAGCACGAAGCGCACGCGACGCTCGGTGAGGTCTCGCAGGTCGGTGGCTTGCGGATGGCGGGACTTGAAGAGCACTTGCATCAGGAATCTCCAGCGGTTCAATGGTTGTGGGGCAGACGGAATGTGGAGTGCCTGGCGGTTCTGGAAAAGCAGTCTTTTAAGAACGTGAACATCGGATAAAACTGAACACAGGGCGGGGCTTCGGCCGCAAACTTCGTGGTTTCGCGGCTCCTGCTGGTAAGCAGCCCAGCAAGCGGCCCAGCAAGCGGCTCAGCAAGCGGCTCAGCAAGCGAGAATTCCTGGCACTTCACCTTATGGAGAAACACCCCATGCCGAACGCTCGAACCGCCAATGCCGTCCGCCTGGAGTTCGCGCCTGGCTCCCTGGTTCAATGCAATCTGTCCGGCGCAGCTTTCACCGGCGACTGGCTCTGGGTGGCGGGCGACGAAGCCTGCGGCCTGGACCGCCTGCGCCGGCTCGACCCCGTGGGCCGCGAAGCCTTGCGCTTCGGCGAGGTGCGCGACTTCCCGCTCGCTGATCTGCTGGACCTGCCCGGCGCGGCCGGCGAAGAGGCCGACCTGGAAGGCATGGCCGTGGCCGATGGCTACCTGTGGGTCGTGGGCTCGCATGGCCTGAAGCGCAAGAACGCCAAACAGGACCGGGACCACGCCGACAACGCCAAGCGGCTGTCGAAGCTGGCGCTCGACGGCAACCGGCGCCTGCTGGCCTGCCTGCCCATCGAGCCCGACGCCAAGGGCGAACCCTGCCTGGTGCGGCAGGCGCAGGACGGCCGGCGGGCGCTGCGCCTGAAGGGCGATGCGCAAACGAACCTGCTCACCGGTGCGCTCGCCGATGACCCCCACTTCGGGCCGTACATGGCCATCCCGGGCAAGGACAACGGCTTCGACATCGAAGGCCTGGCCGTGGACGGCCGCCGGCTGCTGCTGGGCCTGCGCGGCCCGGTGCTGCGCGGTTGGTCGGCGCTGCTCGAGATTGCCGTGGAGGCCCGCGGTGACCAGCTGCGCCTGGCGCCCCTGGACGACAGCGGCACCTTGCTCCGCAAGCATTTCCTGCAGCTCGACGGCCTGGGCGTGCGAGACCTGCACTTTTCTGGTGACGACCTCTACATCCTGGCTGGCCCGACGATGGTGCTGGACGGCGACATCCGCGTCTTCAAGTGGCCTGCTGCCCGGCCCCTGCTGGCCGCTAACCGCGAGCCGGTGCGCTTCGAGTCGGCGCTGACCGAGTCGGTGCCGCTGCCGCACGGACGTGGCAGCAACCGCGCCGAGGCCCTCTGCGACCTGCCGCCGGCACTTTCGGGCGGCAAGGCGCGCTGGCTCGTGTTGTACGACGCGCCTGGCGCTGATCGCAAGGAGGGCGAGCACACCGTCTTCGGTGACCTGCTGCGCCACGATTGAGATCGCCTGCCCTGTTCTGTCGCAGTCGCCTGAACGAACTGGCCCGCGTGGCGCAGCACGCTGCGGCCAGGCCGCTGTTTGCTGTCACTGTCAGCTCTGTTTTGCGGTAATCAAGAGTGGAAAAACTACTTTCAGGGGTTGGGTCTCAGCAAAAACTCGCATTCGCCATCATCTCCATTTCAGGCGTTCATGCGTTGAAGACTTACTTGAGCGGCGACCTGAGTATGGAAAACATACAGATCGTGACGATGGTGGCAGTCATTCACTTCACTTTCGTACTTTCTGCCATAGGAATCTCTTTTGCAGAGCGCTTGACGCGGTCGAGCAGTGGGACTACACGGGCGACGAACGGGCTTTCAAGCAGAGCCTGCACATGCTGAAACCCCAGACTGACCAATCTCAACGGAGACCCATCGTGCGCAACTACCCTCACAATAGCCCCGAAGCCGCCGCGCGCATCGTGGCGCTGGTGCTCATCTCCGACGGTCACGTGGGTCGATCAAGACGCACTCAAAAGTGAGCCGCAGCCAGCACCTGCGTCACCAGGGGGTGGTGCTGGCCACGACGTGAGCGGATGGCGTGGATCTCTTCCTTCACGCCATCGCTGCTACCGAGCAAGCGCAGTCCGCGCATCAGGCCGATGTCGTCTGCGCCAAGCCGGCTGACCGGGAACACGCCCAAACCGCGAGCTGCGAAAACCGCGAGCAGCGCGCTGTCCTCAAACTCACCCACGATGCGGGGCCGCAAGCCCTGCGTCTCGAACCAGTGGTCCAGCGTCGGTCGCAGGGCTGAGTGCCCCGTGGGAAGCAGCACCGGCAGTTCGTTCAGACTTTGTGGAAAGCGTTCGCGCTCGGTCTTGCCGACCAGCCGGGCCGGGCCGTACCACTCAACCGGCGAATCGACGAGCCGATCGCTGGTGAGGCGCAGGTTGGGGTTGCGCGGAGCGGCCTGGCCGGCCAGCACCAGGTCCAGGTGATGCAGGGCCAGTTCACTGAGCAGCTGTTCGAACTCGCCGTCGTGGCAAACAAGCCGAAGGTTGGGGGTGCTCAACACGGGCTCCAGCAGCGCATGGGCAGCCAGTTTCGAGATGCCGTCGGAGAGCCCGACCGCGAGTCGAGCCACCTTGCCGCTGGCCGCTGCGCGCACCTCGTCAGGGATGCCCTGGCCCAGCTGAAAGATCTCCTCGGCGCGCGCAAAAGCGGCCTGTCCCGCCTCGGTCAGGGCCACGCCACGGCCCAAGGGCTTGAGCAGCTGGTGGCCCAACGCCTTCTCCAGCTCGCGCACCTGCGCGCTGATGGTCTGCACCGCCATGTCCAACCTTTCGGAAGCGCGGGCGAAGCCACCTTCCTTGGTGACGACCCAGAAGTAGTGGAGATGTCGGTAGTTCAGCATGGGTACTCCGGTGCGGAAAAACCGAAGTTTAAGTGCGTGCGATTCTGGTTTGTACGAAGCGCCTTTATCCGGACACTGGGCGCTATTCGAACACCAGAGAAAGCCCAGTCATGTTCTACGCCCTCAGTTGGTTCACCGTCCTCACTCTGCTGGCGCTGTGGTCGCTGGCCGCCTGGGCGCTGCATGCAGTGGCGGTCTGGACGGTCTTGAACGCGGGCGCGCTCACGGGGGCTGCATCAGGCGCCGACACCATCGTTGTGCCGGGTTGGCTGGCCGTCTGGGTGCCGCCGGATGTCGCGCAGTGGGCCAACCAGCTGATGGCAGGTCTTGCGCCGTTCGTCGACGGCGTGCTGCAGGCCGCACCTGCCCTGGCGGGTGGCTTGACCGTGGCGACCTGGGTGATTTGGGGTTTTGGCAGCCTGCTGCTTGTGCTGCTGGGTGCCGGGCTGCACCTGCTCATCGCGCTGTGGCGTCGCCGCGGCGGCAGCGGATCCGGTCCCCGCGCGGGCTCTCCGCTGGCGGCAGGCTGATGGCGCCGGCCTCATCGCCACCTGCAACGAACTCCCCATTTTCTGCTCAACACAGTGACCATGGACACCAGCACACTTCTCCTCGCCATCCTGACCCTCTGTCTGATCGGGGTCACCATCCATGCCTGGCGCTTGGGCAATGAAAAGCGCGATGTCGTGCTGCTTGGTGTCTTCAGCGCCCTGGCGGGTGCGGGTACCGCCGTCGCGGCGGTCCTCTGAATCTGAAAACAAAATAAGGACTTCCTGCTTCCCTTCCTCACAGCCGACTTCTTGGGCAAGCCAACCCCTGTTCCTGGCCCTGGTGCCGCTATTCATTGGCAGCAAGATCTTCCTGGTGGGCATCATCGGCAAGATTCCGGCGATGATCTCGCTCAGCATGACCTTCGGCCTGATCGCCGGTGGTGTGCTGGTGTCGCTGTGGAAGACCCAGGGGCAGCGAGTGGATCCTGGGCTGGGTTTGAGTTTGAATGGGACTGATCAATGATCTACGCGACACTCAAGACCGTTCATGTGCTGTCCATCATCGTGTGGATCGGTGGCATGGTGTTTGCGCACTTCTTCCTGCGGCCGGCGGTGGCTCAGCTGGAGGCGCCAGTGCGGCTGCGGCTGATGCACGATGTGCTCGGGCGCTTCTTCCAAGCCGTGCTGGTGGCCGCGCTGCTGACGCTGGCCAGCGGCGTGTGGATGCTGGGTCGTGTGGCCAAGCAAGTGGTGCAGTCGGGGGGGCGCTTCGAGATGCCGCTGGCCTGGACGGTCATGGCGGTGCTGGGCGTCGCGATGGTGGTGATCTTCATGCACATCCGCTTCGTGCTTTTCAAGAGGCTCGGCCGGGCCGTGGCAGCGTCCGAGTGGAGCACGGGCAGTGCGGCCTTGGCGCAGATTCGCACATGGGTCTCGATCAATCTCGGCCTGGGTGTCTTGGTGCTGCTCGTGACGCTGATGCGCTGGACGACTTGAGTCCGGACCCTGCGGACCATTTCCCTGCGTTTTAGACGGCACCCATACGGGCCGCCGACCCAGCAAAAACACGGTGAAGGCCTCCATGGTGAAGTCTTCGAAGACGGCGGCCCGAACGCGCCAGGTCAGTGCCACGCCGAGCGTGGCCAGCAAGAGGCTGTGGTTTGCCGCTGCCGACGGGTTTCGCGTCAGCGAGCGCGTAGGCGCGTCGGTTGAGCGGTCGGCAAAGGTGCGCGCCGCCGCGCTGTTTGCCGGCCTAAGCGGCCCGGCGCTGGACGTGTAGGCCATACAGGGCGCATGCAGCGGGGGTCAGAGACGCCACGCCGCCCGCAGTCGGAGGCAAGCCACGTGGTTGACGGGGCGGCCGGTACCCCTTAGGCGGCCGTTCGTCGAAAGGGTTGGCGGCCACCGGGCACTGCCGCCAGAATCGGTGTTTTTCTCGCCCAGGAGTTG
>JANNMQ010000245.1:0-1860 GCA_031398045.1 Rubrivivax sp. | reverse complement strand
GGCGGTATGTGGCGGTTGCCGGGGCCGTCAAAGTCGTTCATCACGGCGCTCCAACGGTAGGGCCCGCCCGAGGCGCAGAACATGGTGCCCGATGCGGCGTTGCCGTTGATGGTGCCCATGTAGTGGCAGTCGTTGCCGTCGGATGTGCGCGTGCGCGCGATGCTCACGACGTTGCCGTTGCGGATGTAGAAGCCGTCAGCGTTGACTTGTGATTCGCCCTGGCGAAGGTTGATCTTGAACTCGCCGGTGCTGGCCTTCAGCAGCCACACGCCCCGCCATTCGCCACGCTGGCCTTCGGTGACGATCCAGCGCTCGGCGTGGGCAGCGCCAGCGTGCAGCGCCAAAACGGCGGCCAGGGTCCACAAAGGGCGGAACTTCATCGAATGTCTCCTTGTTGTTACGGCCGGTTGTCCGTGTTTGCGGACGTGGGCCGCTACGTAACGTTCAGCGCCCGTGTTGCGCTGACCGACACGCCGGCCAGGCCAGCACGGCCACCAGCACAAAGACGGCACCGCTGAAAAATTCGTAAGGCACGCCCAGCAGCTTGACCTTGGCATCGGCGCAGGATGCAAAAACGCCAAAAACTTCGGGCCACCAGCTGTCCAGTTCCAGGCCGCTGATGATGCGGTCGGCCCACGTCAGGGCACAGGACGCGCTGGCTGCCGCCACAAAGTGCTGCCACAGCGCCGCAGCGATGCCGCTGGCGGCCAACAGCAACACGGCGGCACTGGCCACCCGGCGCGGCATTCCGTTCAGCAGCGCGCCAGCCAGCGCGGCTGCAGCGATCAGCACGAACACGATGCGCTGCAGAATGCACCAGGGGCAGGGCTGCATGCCCAACTGGTGTTGGGTAAACAACGCTGCAGCCACAGCGGCCACGCTCAGCAGCGCCACCAGCAGCAGGCGCGGCCGGGCTTGGTGCCAAGCCGCTGCACCCTTGGCAAACACCCAGCTCAAGCCACTTCGGCGATCAATTCAATTTCTACGCAAGCGCCCATCGGCAGCTGCGCAACGCCAAACGCGCTGCGTGCATGGGCGCCCGCTTCAGGGCCAAAAACCTGCACCAGCAATTCGCTGCAGCCATTGGTGACCAGGTGGTGTTCGGTGTAGCTGGCACTGCTGTTCACCAGGCTCAGCACCTTGACGATGCGCTTGACTTTGGCCAGGTCGCCCACGGCAGCCTGCAACGTGCCCATCAGGTCGATGGCAATGGCGCGTGCGGCCAACTTCGCTTCATCGGTGGTCATCGTCTGGCCCAGTTGGCCCACCCAGGCTTTGCCGTCTTTCTTGGCGATGTGGCCAGAGATAAAAACCAGCTGACCGGTGCGCACATAAGGCACATAGGCGGCCGCTGGGGTGGCCACGGCGGGCAGGGTGATGCCCAGTGATTGCAGGCGTTGTGCGATGGTCATGGGGGCATCCTTGAGGGTGTGGCTGGGCGGCGGCGCAGTCCCTCTGGCGGGGGCTGCGCAGCCCTGTTCGGTCATCCTACACTGCCCCGTCATGACGCAGACCCGCCGGCCAGCAGTGGGGCCGGTGCCGTGGTGGGCCGGCCTGGCAGGGGCGTGGTTGCTGGGCACCGCGCTGCAATTGCAGCAGCCCGTGTTGTGGTCTGCGCAAGCTACGTTGACGCTCGCCACGGCGGCCGCCGTGGTGATGTGGGCAGGTTTTTTTTGCAGACAGCGTCAGCCTGATTGGCAGCCCCGCGCTGTGTGGGCCTTGGTGCTGTGCGCCGTGTTGGCCTTGGCTTTCACTTTGACCGCTGCGCGTGCGCAGCTGCAGCTGAACCAGCATCTGCCTGCTGCGATGGAAGGGCAGGACCTGGTGCTCACTGGGCAGGTGGTGTCTTTGCCTGATGAA
>JANNMQ010000232.1:0-2296 GCA_031398045.1 Rubrivivax sp. | reverse complement strand
CAGCAAATCAGCAAATCACCGGCATGCTGGCAACGTTGGACCGTTTGCTGCGCTGGGTCTGCGGCCTTGCGGCCGCCCTGGCTTTGTTTGCCATCATGTGGCTGACGCTGGTGGACGTGACTGGGCGCAAGTTCTTTGACCACTCGGTGCCGGGCGGACTGGAACTGACTGAGATGCTGATGGTGTTGGTGATCTTCGGTGCGCTGCCCCTGGTGTCGTGGCGCGGCGAGCATGTGGTGTTTGACTCGCTGGACGGCCTGATACCCACGGGCCTGAAAAAACTGCAAGCGCGCTTGGTGCACGCAACCTGCGCGGGCCTGTTTGGCCTGATGGCCTGGCTGCTGACCACCCGCGCCGCACGCTTTGCGGAATATGGCGAAGTCACCGTGCATCTGCAGTGGCCGATGGCGCCTGTGGCCTGGGTGATGGCGGTGTTGCTGGCGTTGACGGCCCTGGTGCATGTGGCCTTCACGGTTTGGCCACCCGCCCACGGTGGCCACGTGGTCACACCCAAGTCGGGACCACCAGCGACGGGTACCGGCGCAATTTCATGATCGAAGCCACGCTCGGTTTTGTTGCCGTTTTTGTGCTCGCGTTCATTCGTGTGCCCTTGGCAGTGGCCATGTCCATTGCAGGCATCGTCGGGCTGGGCCTGATGCGCGGCTGGACGGCCGTGTTTGCAAGCACCAGCCAGGTGGTGTTTGAAACCGGCTTCCTGTATGTGCTGTCGGTGATTCCGCTGTTTGTGCTGATGGGCAACTTCGTGTCGCGCGCCGGTATGGCGCGCGAACTGTTTGCTGCCGCCAACGCTTTTGTAGGCCACCGCAAGGGTGGGCTGGCGATGGCCAGCATCATCGCCTCAGGGGGTTTTGGTGCCATCTGCGGATCATCGATAGCCACAGCAGCCACGATGTCGCGGGTGGCTTACCCCGAAATGAAACGCCACGGCTACAAGGACACCTTGGCCACGGGCGCCATAGCCTCAGGCGGCACGTTGGGCATCCTGATTCCACCATCCACCATCATGGTGATCTACGGCGTGATGACTGAAACCGACATCGGCAAGCTGTTCGTGGCGGGCATCTTGCCCGGTATCGTGGCTATCTTCTGCTTGTGTATGGCGGTGGTGTATTTCACTTGGCGCGACCCTGCATCAGGCCCGCCCGCTGAGCGCTTGAACTGGGCCCAGCGGTGGCAGGCTTTGCGGGGTATCTGGGGTGTGGTGCTGCTGTTTGCGCTGGTTATCGGCGGTATCTACGGCGGTGTGTTTACAGCCACCGAGGGTGCGGGTGTGGGCGCGGCGGGTGCCTTCATGTTTGCGTTTTTCAGGCGCACGCTGACCTGGCCTTTGCTGCTGGACATCCTGCTGGAGAGTGCGCGCACCACAGCGATGCTGTTTGCAATTCTGATCAGCGCGATGATCTTCACCAGCTTCATCAACTTCACCAGCATGCCTGCCGATCTGCGCAACTTCATTGTGCAGTTCAGTCCGCAACCGGTGATGGTGGTGGTGGTGATGATGGCCATCTACGTGTTGTTGGGCACCGTGATGGAAGAACTGTCGATGGTGCTGCTGACCATACCGGTGTTTTTCCCGGTCATCACTGCGATGGGCTTCGACCCCGTATGGTTCGGCATCCTGATCGTCACCATCGTCGAAATCGGCATGATTTCGCCGCCCGTGGGCATGAACCTGTTTGTGCTGAACGCCCTGTTGCCAAGCGTCAAGCTAACCACCATGTACCGCGGCATCTGGCCTTTTGTAACGGCCGACGTGGTGCGGCTGGGCATCTTGATCGCGTTCCCAGCCATCTCGCTGTGGCTGCCCAGTTTGATGACACGCTGATCGGTGCCCAGCGCTGCGTTACCCCGCGGCGCACCTGTGGTGGACTGACGCTTACTGAACCGGGCCCTTCAAAGCACGCGGCAGCGGTATCGATACCGTGTCAATACCCTCTTCGCGCAGGGCTTCGCGTTCTTCAGTCGACGCATGGCCGCGTATGCCGCGCACCGGCGCTTCGCCGTAGTGCATGCGGCGGGCCTGCTCGGCGAACCGGTCACCCACATCGTCGGTGCTGGCCATCAAATGGCGCACCGTCTGCAGCCAAGCCGCCTGGAGGTCGGCGGGCAAGGCTGTTTGCACTTCTTGGGGTGAGTCGCCAGGTTTTTCTGTCGGTCTTTCAGCATCGCCACTTTGCGCAGGTTTGCGCGGTGCAGGCAGGGTGGGCTCGGCGCTGCCGCGTGCGGTGTGCAGATTCAGGCGCGGTGCTGAAGGCATGCGGCTGATGACGTGGTC
>JANNMQ010000169.1:0-1967 GCA_031398045.1 Rubrivivax sp. | reverse complement strand
GCCCGCGGCCTGAACAGCGCAGCGTCAGACATCTACTACCTGTACCACGCGCTGGTGGCGCACTACCAGCAACGTGACGACGCGGGGCTGGACAACTACTCGGCCAAGGCACTGGCGCGGGTGTGGAAGGCGCAGCGTTTTTCTTGGTGGTTGACGACGCTGCTGCACACCTTTCCTGACAGCAACGGCTACGACCAGCAGCTGCAGCGGGTTGAGCTGGAGTACCTGTTTTCTTCTCAGGCCGCGCAAGCTTCGCTGGCTGAAAACTACGTCGGCCTGCCGTTCTGATGGCGGCTGCGGGCAGCGGCCGCATGGTGTTCTGGGGATGGTTGCTGCTGCGCGGGCTGCCGATACTGCGGCCCTTTTGAGCTCCCTCACCCCCCGCCCAAAAGGATTGCCATGCCCGCCCCGTTACGCGATGTACCCGCACCAGCCATCGACCTGATCAAAGCCTTTGAAGGCATACCCGACGGCGACCCCAGCACCGTCAACATCGACGCCTATCTGTGCCCCGCAGGTGTGTGGACCATCGGTTGGGGCCACGCCATCGTCGACGGTGGGGTGCAGCTCAAGGGCGCGGCGCACAAGGCGCGGGCGCGCGCGCTGTACCCCGGTGGCATCACGCGTGAACAGGCGCAACTGTTGCTGCGGGCCGATTTGCTGCCGCGCTGTGCCTCGGTGTTGAGCCTGGCCAAGCTGCCGCTGGACGACGTCATGCTGGGCGCGCTGGTGGCCTTTGTGTTCAACGTGGGCGCTGCCAATTTCGGCGCTTCCACGCTGCTCAAGCGCCTGAACGCGGGCGACAAACAGGGTGCTGCCGACCAGTTCCTGGCTTGGGACAAAGCCCGCGTCAACGGTGTGTTGCAACCGCTGGCTGGCCTGACGCGACGCCGCAAGGCCGAGCGTGCGATGTTCCTGGGCGAAGACTGGCGCGCTGCTGCTGCCGAGCCCGCCAGCCGCAGCCGCGGTGCGCTGCCGGCCCCACTGCCGGTGCCCGAAGCACCCCCTCAGGACAAAGTTGCGACTCGGAAGTCGGGTGCCATGCAACCTGCTGCGAAAAAAGGTGCCGCGAAGCAAGTCACTGCAAAAAGGCCGGCCGGGAAAAAAACCGTCAACAAGCAGGCGCCGCCAGTGCTCGCAGCCCTCAAGCCACGCGCCCGAACCACCACACCGAAAGCCCAGCAGCCAGCGCCGCCAGCAAAGCGCCCAGGCCGGCAAAAAGCGCGCTGACTTCGGTTTCTTTGCGCTCCACCACCATGCGCGAGCTCAGGCTTTCGTACACCTTCTTCAGGTCTTCAGCAGTGCCCGCGTAGAAATACTCGCCATGGGTCAGGATGGAGATGTTCTTCAACGTCTCTTCGTCCAAGCGCACGCGCATGCTCCAGCCCTCAAAACCGATGGTTTCGCCGCCCGTGGTGCCGATGCCCACGGTGTAGAT
This sequence comes from Rubrivivax sp., assembly GCA_031398045.1. Taxonomy (GTDB): domain Bacteria; phylum Pseudomonadota; class Gammaproteobacteria; order Burkholderiales; family Burkholderiaceae_C; genus Rubrivivax. The sequence continues at coordinate 529 of JANNMQ010000169.1, read as the reverse complement.
GCGGATGCCGCGTTCGGCAGCCATCTTGGCGGCGTCCAGCGGGTCGGGGCCGGTGGTGCGCTGGCCGTCCGTCAGCATGATGACGGCGGCCGAGTTGTAGGACCCCGGCGCCACTGGGGTGAATTTCTTTTCGTCTTCCTTGGAGTCTTTGCCAGCTATGCTGTTTTTGTTGCCGCCCGGGAAGTTGCGCTGCCCGGTGACGTGCTGGATTTCAATGCCGTGGTCGGGGAACAGTGTGGCCAGGCTGAGGATGATGCCGCTGCCGGTGGCGGTGCCACGCTGCAGTTGAAAGCGATCGATGGCCTGCAGCACGTCGTCGCGACTGAGCGTGGGCGCCTGCACCACGGCGGCGGTGCCGGCGAAGGACACCACACCCACCCGCACTTCACGTGGCAGATTGCTGACAAAGGCCTTGGCCGCTACCTGGCTGGCCACCAGCCGGTTGGGTTTCACGTCTTCGGCCCGCATGCTGCCTGACACGTCCATCGCCAGCATGATGGTGCGTTCAGACATCGGCAGCGTGATGGTG
>JANNMQ010000103.1:0-1815 GCA_031398045.1 Rubrivivax sp. | reverse complement strand
CCCTGTAAGGCTGCTGCATTGCAATAAACTCAATCGGCTTGAGGGAAGACAGGGGTACGGCCCGATGGCTGCACCCGGGTACCGACGGACAGGTCCGGTTGTGGCCCTGGGTGTTCCGCACAAACGTTCCGCACAAACGGTTTGGGGCCGGCCATCTGGTGCAGCCGTTCCCGCATTGCTGACAGGAAGTGAACAACACAGTGACTAACAACACCCGAACACGCCCCGGCACCATGCGGCTGGCCGACGCGCTGCAATACCGGCTGCCATTGGCCGGCGTGGTTTCCATCCTGCACCGCGCCAGCGGAGCCATGATGTTTGCGCTGCTGCCCTTTGTGGTCTGGCTGTTTGATGTCAGCCTGACTTCAGAGGTGTCGTATGAAAGTTTCACGTCGGCTTTTGCGCTGGGCATAGGCTTTGTGCCGGCCTGGATGGTCAAGCTGGTGACGTTGGGCCTGATCTGGGCCTTCCTGCACCACTTCATAGCGGGCGTGCGCCACCTGTGGATGGACGCCACACACAGCGTGACCAAAGAATTTGGTCGCCAGTCGGCCGTGGTGACCTTGGTGCTCAGCGTGTTGCTCACGGTGGTTCTGGGCGCCAAGTTGTTTGGCCTGTACTGAATGTTATTTTTTCAAGCATTGCCGAGGCAAAAACAAGATGGCAGTTAACTACGGTTCCAGGCGCGTGGTGGTGGGCGCGCATTACGGCATGCGTGACTGGCTCAGCCAGCGCATCACCGCCACGTTGATGGCCTTGTTCACGGTGGTTTTGCTGGCCCAGGTCATCTTCACCACCGGCCCCATGGGTTACGACCGCTGGGCGGGTATTTTTTCTGCGCAATGGATGAAGGTGCTGACGCTGCTGGTGTTGTTGGCTTTGGGCTGGCACGCTTGGGTGGGCATGCGCGACATCTGGATGGACTACGTCAAGCCCGCGGCGCTGCGCCTGGTGTTGCAGGTGTTCACCATCTGTTGGTTGGTGGGCTGCATGGGCTGGGCCGTACAAGTGCTCTGGAGACTCTGAATCATGGCGATGGCCCCTATCTCTAACGTTTTTTCGCTGCCGCGTCGCAAGTTTGACGTCGTCATCGTCGGTGCTGGTGGTTCTGGCATGCGTGCTTCGCTGCAGCTGGCCCTGGCGGGCCTGAATGTGGCCGTGCTGAGCAAGGTTTTCCCGACCCGCAGCCACACGGTGGCAGCACAGGGTGGCATCGGTGCCAGCCTGGGCAACATGGCCGAAGACAACTGGCACTATCACTTTTACGACACCGTGAAGGGTTCTGACTGGCTGGGTGACCAGGACGCCATTGAATTCATGTGCCGCGAAGCGCCCAAGGTGGTGTACGAGCTGGAACACATGGGCATGCCGTTTGACCGCAACCCCGACGGCACCATCTACCAGCGGCCCTTTGGTGGCCACACCGCCAACTACGGCGAGAAGCCGGTGCAGCGCGCCTGCGCCGCGGCCGACCGCACCGGCCACGCGATGCTGCACACGCTGTACCAGCAGAACGTGAAGGCACGTACCAACTTCTTTGTGGAGTGGATGGCGCTCGACCTCATCCGCAACCAGCACGGTGACGTGCTGGGTGTCACGGCGCTGGAAATGGAAACCGGTGACGTGCACATCCTGGAAGCCAAGACCACGCTGTTTGCCACTGGCGGCGCGGGCCGCATCTATGCCGCCAGCACCAATGCTTTCATCAACACGGGCGACGGCCTGGGCATGGCGGCGCGCGCCGGCATCCCGCTCGAAGACATGGAGTTCTGGCAGTTCCACCCCACCGGCGTGCACAACGCGGGTGTGTTGCTG
>JANNMQ010000624.1:0-4013 GCA_031398045.1 Rubrivivax sp. | reverse complement strand
AGTAAGTGAAGTGCGCGGAATGTTCAACGTTCTCTATGTGAGAGATAAATACTTTGCGGGTGCGGCTCATGGCATGCATGCGCACGCTAGCTTTGTATTTCTCATTGAACCGCTAATTCTGATAAAGGAAATTGCGGATATGTTCACCGACGCGACGAGACCTTGGCTTTCGACGACGTGCTGGGCACGCCAGCACAGGTGAAGGTGGGCGTGGGCAGCAGCCATGAACGCATCTACCACGGCGTGGTGGCGGCGCTGGCGTTTGACAGCCTGGTGGGCGGCCATCTGGCGTTCCGCTTCACGCTGCGGCCCTGGCTTTGGCTGCTGACACGCAGCGCGCAGTTGCGCATCTTCCAGCAAAAAAGTGTGCCCGACATCCTGAAAGCGGTGTTCGATGCCCATGGCGGCACTTTTGATGACCGTCTCAGTGGTACCTACCGCACCCGTGAATACTGTGTGCAGTACCGCGAAAGCGACTTCAACTTCGTCAGTCGGTTGATGGAAGAAGAGGGCATCTTTTATTACTTCATCCACGAGGCCGGCAAACACACGCTGGTGTTGGCCGACACGGCCAGCGTGCATGAAACCATGCTGGGGCTGTCGCGGCTGACCTTCAACGGCGACCACAACCCCGACCCCCGGGTGCTGGCCGCTTCCAAGTGGCGCTGGAGCCGCGAGGTTCGCAGTGGCAAGGCGGCGGTGCGCGACCACAGTTCGCTGTTGCCACAGCAGACTTTTGAAAAAACCGAGACCGCACAGGTGCATCACGCGCAGGGCACGCACGAGGTGTACGACTACCCCGCCGGCTTGCCCACCTACCCCGATGACCCTGGTGTGCTGGGTGGCTTGGCCGCCGAAGCGGCAAGCATCGTCAAACGCCGGCTGGAAGAACTGCGTTCGCGTTTTGCCGTGGCGCAGGGTGAAACCTCGGTCATCAACCTGTGTACTGGGGCGCGCTTCAGCCTGGCGGGCCACCCGGTGTCTGACCAGAACGTCGAGTACCTGGTCTACAGCACCCAGGTAGCGATGCGCTTGTCGGGTTATGCGGCGGGTGAAACGGTGCAAACCAGCCACCGCTGCAGCTTCAGCGTGTTCCCTTCCAATACGGTCTTCAGGCCGGAACGCAGCACGCCCCGGGCCCGTGTGGGCGGCCTGCAGACGGCCACTGTGGTGGGCCCGGACGGCGACGAAATCCATGTCGACAAATATGGCCGTGTCAAGGTGCAGTTCCATTGGGACCGGGAGGGCCAGAAAAACGCCGACAGTTCCTGTTTTGTGCGGGTGGCGCAAGCCTCTGCCGGCAAAGGCTGGGGCATGATGTTTTTGCCCCGCATCGGGCAGGAAGTGGTGGTGGACTTTCTCGACGGCGACCCCGACCAGCCGCTGATCACCGGCCGCGTTTACAACGCGGACCACATGCCGCCTTATGTGCTGCCCGACCAGGCCACGGTCAGCACCATCAAAAGCCGCAGCAGCAAAGAAGGTGGCGCCAACGACTTCAACGAACTGCGGTTTGACGACTTGCAGGGCAGTGAATACCTGCTGATGCAGTCGCAAAAAGACAAGCTTGAGTTCGTCAAGGAAACGGTGAAAACCGAGGTCGGCATGGACCAGCACCTGATCATCAAAAAAGACCGCAAGGAAAAAGTCGAAGGCGACTTTCACCTGACGGTGGTGAAAGCGGTGAAGCAGCAGGTGGACGGCAAGTACAGCCTGAAAGTGGCGCAAGACATCTTGCTGGCCACCGACGCCAACCATGGCCTGAAAGCGGCGCAGGGCATTTCTTCAGATGCCGGCATGGCCATTTCACTGAAAGCAGGCACGGCGGTGCACATCAAGGCCGGCACCAACGCCGGGCTGGAAGGCGGCGTCAACGTGCACATCAAGGGCGCGGCCAATGTGGTCATTGAAGCCGGCGCGCAGCTGACGCTGAAAGGCGGCTCGGGTTCGGTGGTGCTGGGGCCCGACGGAGTGTCCATTACCGGGCCGATGGTGAAGATCAACTCGGGGGGCGCTGCCGGCAGTGGTTCGGGCATCAGCCCCGAAGCACCTGCGGCGCCCGAAGCGCCCACAGCGCCCGAGGCGCCCGAAGACCCGCTGTCACACCACTGATGGGCAGCGGTTTTGATCATCGCTGTGGGGCTGCGCTGACGGTTGCGCGGGGTTCATCTGTCGTGACAAAGCAGCGGGCCAGGCTTCAGCTACCGAACACTGAACAGGCCCGTGGTTAGCACCCCTGAAACGCCCGCCCGTGCCGACGCTGAATGGGCGCAGTTTGTGCAAACCCTGGGTGAGCAGTTGGCGGCGCTGTGGCCGGCCATGCCCGCCCGGCTGGGCGACCGTTACGGCGCTTTTGTCGACCATGCGGTGCAGCAGGCCGCGCAGCTGGGCTTCGTGCGTGCGGCTGCAGTGGCGCGTTATGTGAACCTGTGGTTTGTCTGGGGCTCAGGCTTTCAGAACAAACCCGGCTTTGAATGGGCTGCGGCCCTGTTGGCGGCTGCGCGGCTGCGTGAATGGAACACCGTGCACCAACTGGTGCAGCGCTCGTTGCAAGAGCTGGCGCGTGTGCCCGACGCACGTGTCAACCCGGCTGCGCTGGCCGCTGCCGATGCCCACTTGCTGGACCACTTTGCAGCGTTGGGTTCACGCGGCGCTTTGTTCACCAGCGAACCAGACCCCGCGCCGCGGGCCGCCTGCGATTTGCAGGCGGTTGAGCTTCGGGTGCTGGAACTGGCCGTTGCGGCAGCTTACGAATGGCAGGCTGGCAGCTGGCAACGCGTGCCGCTGGCCGAGACTGCGCCGCTGCGTGTGCATGCCGCACAGCCCTTGCCGCCGTTGGTGGCGCTGTTGTCCTTAGCGCCCGGCGCTGCGGTGCAGACGCGGCTGCAAGCGCGGCTGAGCACGCTGGCCGTCTGCAGCGCTGGTGGACACCCTGAACTGCGGCTGGCCGGCAGCCATGGCCTGTGGCGCTGGCGCGGTGCGGAAACCCGGGCTTGCAGCTGGCCGCTGGCCACGTTGGCGCAGCCCGGCCCGGCTGCCGGGCCCGGCACGGCGGTGGCCGAAGAAACTTCACCCGATGTGTTGCAGTTGTCCTTCAACACCTGCGGTCTGCGTGACGACGGTGAGCCTTTGGGTTCACTGCAGACCCAACTGTGGGTGTGGCCGGCTGAGCAGTGGTGGCTGCAGTTGCAGCGCCAGCCCGCAGCCGCGCAGCCGCTGTGGGCCACGCAGGCCCCCACCGTACGGCCGCAGACACGCTTCAAGCTGGAACAGGACGGCGCTGCGCAGCCGGTATCGGCATTGACGGTGGGTTTCGAAGCCGGGCTGGACCAGGCCACGGCGCAGGCCCTCCAGGCGCTGCAGTCTGCGTGGCAGCGAGTGCCCGGCCTGGCCGCCGAACCCGGCGAGGGTGTGCTGGCCCTGTTGGTGGGCCAAGCGGCCCTGACTTGGGGTTGGCGCCTGGGCCCTGGCGGCATGAACGACCGTGCTTGTATGCGGCTGGTGGCCGACTTGCAGCTGCAGGCGGTTCTGGCCGACTGGCTGTTACAGGGTGAACTGACGCTGGCTCCGTTGTTTTCCCCTGCTTCAACGTCGGCCTCCGCTCGGGCGCGACTGGTGCTGCGCTGCCACGGCCAGGCCGCGCTGGCCGGCACGGTGCGGCGTGAAGCCACACCGCTGATGCTGGCGGTTAGCCTGTCCGAGCTGCTGCCGCAGGTGCAATGCAGGTTCAGGCTGCCGCTGCAAGCCGAGTTGACACCGCTGGCCAGCGACAGCGCAGCCATCTTGCAGGCCGCCGGCCCGGTCACGGGCGCGCTGGTGGGCGACGCGGGCCTGCGGCCGCGCAGCCGTGGTGGCAGCGGCCTGGAGGGGTTGGCTGTGCTGCGCCTGGAGGCCGTGGAACTGCCGGTGCAGAGCATCGACCCCTTGCTGGGTGAGCACAGCCACCGTCTGCCCTTGTTGCCCGCCATGGTGTTGCTGGACTGGAGCCTGGGCTGATGGACCGCCTGCTGGTG
>JANNMQ010001140.1:0-2567 GCA_031398045.1 Rubrivivax sp. | reverse complement strand
CAGCAAATGCCCCCCCCCCCTGCCGGGCTCTCGACCAATCGCGCGCCCCACCACCCCCCCCCCGCCTCCCCCTCGCCACGGAAGCCAACCAGCCAGCCGCCTGAGTCCCGCCACGGCACGTCTCACGCGACAGCCAACACCAGCTGGCACACATCCTGCATACAGACAAACCATCGCAGGCTGCAAAGGGGCCGCCTGCGAGAGCCAGGGGTATTTGGGCAAGGGCGCCCGATTCTCAACACAAGGCCGTGTGGCCTGGTGCTGTGGTCGGCGCCCTCTTTTTTTGTCTTTCTGGGAGTCAGTCATGTCCGTTCGCGAGGGTCTGATGAGCGAAGAGCGCAGGCAATTCATCAAGGGCACGGCCGCGCTGGCGGCAGGCAGCGCAGCTTCGGCCGGCGCTTGGGCGGCAGGGTCTGACGCACCTGAGAAAAAAGAAGTGCGCATCGGCTTCATTCCCTTGACCGACTGCGCATCGGTGGTGATGGCCTCGGTGATGAAGTTCGACGAGAAGTACGGTATCAAGATCATCCCGACCAAAGAAGCGTCATGGGCTGGCGTGCGCGACAAGCTGGTCAATGGCGAACTCGACATGGCGCACGTGTTGTACGGCCTGGTCTACGGCGTGCACTTGGGTGTGGGCGGGCCGAAAAAAGACATGGCTGTGCTGATGAACCTGAACCACAACGGGCAGGCCATCACGCTGAGCAAAAAGCTGGCTGACAAAGGTGCGGTGGACGTGGCCAGCCTGGCCAAGGTGATGGCCGCCGAGAAGCGCGAATACACCTTTGCGCAAACCTTCCCTACCGGCACCCACGCGATGTGGCTGTACTACTGGCTCGCGTCAGGCGGCATCAATCCCATGAAAGACACCAAGGTCATCACCGTGCCGCCGCCGCAGATGGTGGCCAACATGCGTGTCGGCAACATGGACGGTTACTGCGTGGGTGAACCGTGGAACCACCGCGCCATCATCGACGGCATTGGCATCACCGCGGCGACCACGCAGGACGTGTGGAAAGACCACCCCGAAAAGGTGCTGGGCACCACCGGTGAATTTGTCAAGAAGCACCCTAACACCTCGCGCGCCGTGATCATGGCCGTGCTGGAAGCCAGCCGCTGGATAGACGCCGGGCTGCAGAACAAAAACAAGATGGCCGAGACGATTGCCGACAAGAGCTACGTCAACACCAGCGTGGATGCGATCAATCAGCGCATCCTGGGCCGCTACCAGAACGGTATGGGTAAGACCTGGGACGACCCCAACCACATGAAGTTCTTCAACGACGGGTTGGTGAACTACCCCTACCTCAGCGACGGCATGTGGTTCCTAACCCAGCACAAGCGCTGGGGCCTGCTGAAAGACCACCCCGACTACTTGAAGGTGGCGCAAAACATCAACCAGATCGCGCTCTACAAAGAAGCCGCTGCCCAGGTGAAGGTCAGCTTGCCCAAGAGCGACCTGCGCAGCAGCAAGTTCATCGATGGTGTCGTTTGGGATGGCAAAGACCCGGCCAAGTACGCCGACAGCTTCAAGCTGCGCGCAGCCGTGGCCTAGAACGGCGGCCCGCAATGGTGGCCTGAAAGCACAGCCGCTTGCCGCCACCTCTGTCTTCACTTTTGGAGCGCTCCATGACGTCCATCATCTTCCACAGCGGCAACACCGATGTCAGCAGCCCGACGCTGCACGCGGTGGCGGCGCCGGCATCGGCGACCAGCCAGGCGGCGCTGGCGGCCAGCCCCACAGCGGGCACTGTGCAAGCCCAGCCGCAGCGCGACCCCATCGACTGGGGCGGCTGGGCGCGCGCGGTGGTGACGCCACTGATCGGCATGGCGCTGCTGGTGGGCATCTGGGCCTTGTTGACCCAGAAGGGCGGTGCTTTCCCGACGCCGGCAGCCACCTTTGATGCCGCCGTCAAGCTGTTTGCCAACCCTTTTTATGAAAACGGCCCCAACGACCAGGGCATCGGCTGGAACATCCTGTTCTCGCTGGAACGTGTGGCGCTGGGCTTTGGCCTGGCGGCCGTGGTGGGCATCCCGCTGGGCTTTTTGATTGGCCGCTTTGCCACGCTCAACAGCATGGTGTCGCCCATCATCAGCCTGCTGAAACCGGTGTCACCGCTGGCCTGGTTGCCCATCGGCCTGCTGGTTTTCAAGTCGGCCAACCCAGCGGCCATCTGGACCATCTTCATCTGCAGCATCTGGCCCATGGTCATCAACACCGCGGAGGGTGTGCAGCGGGTACCCGAGGACTACCTGAACGTGGCGCGGGTACTCAAGCTCAGCGAATGGAAGATCGCCACGCGCATCCTGCTGCCCTCGGTGATGCCCTACCTGCTGACCGGCGTGCGCCTCTCGGTGGGCACGGCCTGGCTGGTGATCGTCGCCGCCGAGATGCTGACGGGCGGCGTCGGCATCGGCTTCTGGGTGTGGGACGAGTGGAACAACCTCAACGTCGCGCACATCATCATCGCCATCTTCGTCATCGGCATCGTCGGGCTGCTGCTCGAGTGGACGCTGATGGCCGTGGCCAGACGCTTCGACTACAGCTGAAGGGGCGCGCCATGGCA
>JANNMQ010001090.1:0-1529 GCA_031398045.1 Rubrivivax sp. | reverse complement strand
GTGGCGATGCGGGACCCTTGCGTACACTTGGGCCGCCAACGGCAATGCCACTGGCGCGATCGAAAAGCCAACCATCGAACAGGAGACCCAATGAACAAGCACAGCATTCCCGGCCTGGCAAAAGCTGCAGGGGCGGTATCTCTTGCCTTGGCGAGCGTCTTTCCCGTTGCCGCCCAGGCGCAGGCCGCTGCCGACGCATGGCAGTTCGAGGCCACCCTCTACGGCTGGTTTCCGGCGATCGGCGGCAGCACTTCGTTCCCGGACGGCGGCGGCGGGCCGAGCATCGACGTGAGCGCCAAGCAAGTCATCGACGCGCTCAAGTTCGCGTTCATGGGCTCGCTGCAGGCCACACGCGGCCAGTGGGGCCTCTGGAACGACCTGGTCTACGCCGACTTCGGCGCCGACAAATCCGGAACGCGCGACTTCCACGTCGGTCAGCGGGACCTGCCGGCCGATGTGACGGCCGACCTCGGGCTGGACATCAAGTCGTGGATCTGGACCGTCGCCGGCACCTACAGCCTGGCCGCGACACCCGCGGGCACGATGGACCTGCTGGCCGGTGCGCGGCTGCTCGACATGGACCAGACGCTGCGCTGGACCTTCAGCGGCAACATCGCCGGCCATCCGCTGCCGGCGCGCACCGGATCGGCAACCGTCAGCGTCAGCAACTGGGACGCCGTGGTCGGCGTCAAGGGCCGCGCCAACCTGGGCAACGACGGCAAGTGGTTCCTCCCCTACTACCTCGACGTGGGTGGCGGGCAGTCGAAAAGTACCTGGCAGATCATGGGCGGCGTGGGCTACCAGTTCGGCTGGGGCTCGCTGCTCGCCACCTGGCGCTACCTGGACTACAACTTCAAGTCCGACTCGAAGGTCGACAGCCTCGACTTCAATGGCGTCGCCATCGGCGCGTCGTTCAAGTTCTGACTAGCGTTCGCGCTGCGCCTGCGCCTTCGGGCGCTGCGCGACCGTCACCGTCAACTGCAGCGCCTCGCCGCCGCGCTGCACGCCGATCGCGGCCTCGGACTTCGGCTGCAGCGCCGCCACCGCGCCAAGCAGCTGCGCGGTGTTGGCCACCGGCGTCTCGGCCACCCTCACCACCACGTCGCCCGGGCGCAGACCGCCCGCGCTGGCCGGGCCGTTGCGCAGCACGCCGGTGATCAGCACGCCTTCCTTGATCGGCAGGTTCAGGGTCTGGGCCATCTCGGGTGTCAGGTCGCGCGGCTCGATGCCGATCCAGCCGCGCGTGACCATGCCGTCGCGCACCAGGCTTTCCATCACCTGGCGCGCAACGGTCGCCGGAATCGCGAAGCCGATCCCGAGGCTGCCGCCGGTGCGCGAGAAGATCGCGGTATTGATGCCGAGCAGGTTGCCGTTGGTGTCCACCAGCGCGCCGCCGGAATTGCCGGGGTTGATCGCGGCGTCGGTCTGGATGAAGTTCTCGAAGGTGTTGATGCCCAGGCCGGTGCGGCCGATCGCGCTGACGATGCCCGAAGTTACCGTTTGGCCGACGCCGAACGGGTTGCCGATGG
>JANNMQ010001088.1:0-5097 GCA_031398045.1 Rubrivivax sp. | reverse complement strand
GCCCGCGCAGCCACCGAGCGCGCCGTTGACAGTCACGTGAAGAACCTGCGCCGCAAGTTGGAACTGGCCGGCGCCGGCAGCGAGTGCATCCGCTCGGTGTACGGGGTGGGCTACAGCTACGATGTTTGAATCGATGTGCCGCATCACCAGCGCCCGCCCCCACTGCAAAGACTCTCACCATGAACATCATCGAAAGCTTCAACCAACGCGCTGCTGACTGCCTGCCCGGCCACCTGGGCATCGTGTTCACGCAGATCGGCGAAGACGGTGTGCTGGCCGAGATGCCGGTGGCGCGCACGGTGATGGCGCCCAACGGCTACCTGCACGCGGGTGCGCTGGTCACGCTGGCCGACACCTGCTGCGGCGTCGGCTGCATGGCCAGCCTGCCCGCCGGCGCCAACGGCTTCACCACCGTGGAACTGAAGTCCAACCACCTGGGCACGGCGCTGGACGGCACGGTGGCCTGCAGTGCCCGCGCCGTGCACCGCGGCAAAACCACGCAGGTGTGGGACGCCACCATCACCCACCGCGAAAGCGGGCGCACGCTGGCGCTGTTCCGCTGCACGCAGATGGTGCTGTACCCGAAGACTTGAAGTTAGTCGAGCTTGATGCCCAGGTCCTGCGCCACCTTGATCCACACCGGTACGTCACGCGCCCAGTCGGCGCGTGTGTCGGCCAGGTTTTTCGGCTTGTTGGGTATGGCAAAGGTTTCGCGCAGTTGTGCGGCGCGGGCGGTTTCGGCGCCTTCCACCACCACCTGGCTCAGCAACTGCAACACCGCTTCAGGCGTGCCGGCGGGTGCCACCAGCGGCAGGCCCCCTTCCAGTTGCACCAACCGGCCGGCCACACCCTGTTCCACCAGCGTGGGCACATCGGGCAGTTTCGGGCTGCGGTAAGCGCCAGTGACACCGATGGCCTTGACGCCGCGTGTGGACACCGTGTTGAAGGCCTGGTAGCTGCCGATGGCCACCTGCACCTGGCCGCCTGCCACGTCCACCCACATCGGGCTTTCGCCTTTGTAGTTGACGGTGACGATCTTCGTGCCTTCGTTGCGGTTGGCCTGGTCGGCCACCATCTGCGGGTAAGAGCCCGGCGCGTAGCTGCCCATGTTGGTGTTGTTGGCCTTGGCGTAAGCGATCAGGTCGCGGTAGTTGTTGATGCCCAGTTTTTCTGGCACGCCCACCACCAGCGGGCCTGAAGGAAACACCGCCACCGGCACGATGTCTTTTTCCAGGTTGTAGGGCAACTTGCTGTACAGCACCCGGTTTTGCCACACCGTGCCCGATGTGGTCATCAACAGCGTGTAGCCGTCGGCTGGCGATTTGGCCACCGCGTCGATGGCGATGATGCCGCCAGCACCGGGTTTGTTTTCCACCACCGCGGTGACACCCAACTTGGCCGTCAGGTGTTCGGCGTACAGCCGCGCATAAGCATCGGTCAGGCCGCCGGGTGGGAAGGCCACGACGATGCGTATGGTTTTGCTGGGCCAGTCGCCAGCGGCGCGCACGGCGGGTTTGATTTCGCTGGTTTGCGCGTAAGCAGGCAGCATGGTGCAAGGCAGGGCAGCCAGGGCTGCCACGGCCAAGGCGAGCTGACGGCGGCGGGGGCTGGGGCTCGTTCGCTGGTGGGCGGGCTTGAACATGGTGTCTCCTTCGGGGTGATCCTGGGCAGTCGCGGCGCATGGTGCACGACAATTTGCCCTTCGCCTATCCGGAACAGCGCCATGATGGAGCGCACACCATTTTCAATACCTGTCCCCGCACATGCCCGCGGCCATCGACCAGGTGACCCGCATGCCTGACGTGCGCGAACGCTTGGCCACCCTGGCGCTGGAAGTGGCCGACCCCGGCGCCGCCACCATGCGCCGCCAACTGGAAGGTGACACCGCGCGCTGGAAGAAACTGGCGCAGGAACTGGATCTGAAGCCCCTCGATTGATTCGTTTGGGGCCGGCTGTGGTGGCCTACCCGGCCTTGCCCCACAGTTCCTTCAGCCGCGAATCGCGCCCGCATGAGGTGCGGTAGTAGTTGTAGCGCACCGGATTCTTTTTGTAGTAGTCCTGGTGGTAGTCCTCGGCCACATAAAAAGTGGAAGCCGGCAGCACGGGTGTGACGATGGCCTCGCGGAAAGGTTTGTTCTTTTCCAGCGCCGCTTTGGATGCCTGCGCCGCAGCCAGCTGCTGCGGGCCATGCGCAAAGATGGCGGTGCGGTAGGGGCTGCCTACGTCACAGAACTGGCGGTCCACCACAGTCGGGTCGATGCTGCGCCAGTACACGTTCAGCAGCTGTTCGTAGCTGACCAAGGCCTGGTCATAGACGATTTCCACCGCTTCGGTGTGGCCCGTGGTCTTGGCCGACACCTGGTTGTAGGTGGGGTTGGCCACCGTACCGCCGATGTAACCGGACGTGGTGGACAGCACACCTGGCACCTTGTCGAAATCCGCCTCCACGCACCAGAAGCAGCCGCCGGCAAAGGTGGCTTTGGCGGTAGCCGAGGCTGCTGGCACCGCCGCCTTGTTTGCAGCGACCTGCGCCACCACTCCCGAACTGGCCAGTGCGAGTGCGACGCTCAAAGCCCAGCCGGCGATGACCGGCTGGGGCAGTCCCCGTGCAGCGGCCTTCATGCCGCCGCTGGCGCAAAACGCAGCGCCACACCGTTGTTGCAATAGCGCTTGCCGCTGGGTTTGGGGCCGTCGTTGAAGACATGGCCCTGGTGGCCACCGCAGCGCGCGCAGTGGTACTCGGTGCGCGGCAGCACCAGCTTGAAGTCGGTCTTGGTGCCCAGCGCATCAGGCAGTGGTGTGTGAAAGCTGGGCCAGCCGGTGCCGCTTTCGTATTTGGTGGTGTGCAAAAACAGCGGCAGATCGCAGCCGGCGCAGTGGTAGGTGCCGGCGCGCTTTTCGCTGTTCAGCACGCTGGTGCCGGCAGGCTCTGTGCCCTCCTGGCGCAGCACGCGGTAGGCGTCGGCGCTGAGGCGCTTTTTCCATTCAGCGTCACTCAGCACCACGCGGTCCGCGCGGCTGGGTTCTGATGCGGCGTGTGTGGTGCCGGCCAGCCCCAGCGCTGAAAAAAGTCCCAAAAGGTCTCTGCGGGTCATACATGGCTCCTTGTTCATGCAAGTTCAGTCGGTGCGCACGGGCATTTCTTTCAAGCACCTGCCTGCAGGCTGTACGGCTGTTGCACCTGGCGGGTGCGGAATTGAAAGCCTCAGAATCCGGCCCAGCCCGATACCGACTACCTAACCATAAACGTAGAGACTATCAACCATGCGCTCGACCAGCGATTTCGGCCTCATCGGCCTGGCCGTGATGGGCCAAAACCTTGTGCTCAACGTGGAAAGCCGCGGTTTCCAGGTCAGCGTCTACAACCGCACCACCCGCGTCACGCGCGACTTCGTGGCCCAGCACCCGGGCAAACAGCTGCTGGCCTGCGACACGCTGCAGGATTTTGTGGCCAGCCTGGCGCGGCCGCGCAAGCTGCAGCTGATGGTGCAGGCCGGCTCGGCCGTGGACGCGGTGATCGGGCAGCTGATACCGCTGCTGGAGCCCGGCGACATCGTCATCGACGGCGGCAACAGCCTGTACACCGACACCGAAAGGCGCGACGCTGACCTGGCCGCCAAAGGGCTGCGCTTTGTCGGCGCCGGCATCTCCGGCGGCGAAGAAGGCGCCCGCAAGGGCCCCAGCATCATGCCCGGCGGCCCGGCCAGCACCTGGGCCGAGATACGGCCCATCTACGAGGCCATTGCCGCCAAAGTAAAAGGCGAGCCCTGCGTCATGCACATCGGCACCGGCGGCGCCGGTCACTTTGTGAAGATGGTGCACAACGGCATCGAATACGGTGACATGCAGCTCATCTGCGAGGCCTACGCGCTGCTGCGCGCCGCCGGCATGGCCACGGCAGAACTGGCCCAAGTGTTCAACACCTGGAACCAGGGCGAATTGCAAAGTTACCTGATCGAGATCACCGCCCGGGCGCTCGAACAACAGGACCCTGAAACCGGCCTGCCGCTGGTGGACGTGATTCTGGATAAAGCCGGCCAGAAAGGCACCGGCCGCTGGACGCTGATCAGCGCCGCCGAAAACGCGGTGGTCATCAGCACCATCAACGCCGCGGTGGAAGCGCGGGTGCTGTCGTCGATGCACACGTTGCGCCAGCTGGCGGCCACACAGCTGCCGGGGCCTGACGCCGTGTTGAAGGTGGACACCCAGCAACTGGTGGCCATGGTGCACGACGCGCTGTACGCGTCCAAGGTCATCAGCTACACGCAGGGCCTGGACCTGATGCGCACCATGGGCGAGAAAAAGGGCTGGGGCCTGGACCTGGGCGGCATCGCGTCCATCTGGCGCGGCGGCTGCATCATCCGCGCGCGTTTCCTGGAGCGCATCACCGAGGTCTACCGCGCCGAACCAGGGCTGGCCAACCTGGCGTTGTCGCCCTACTTCAGCAGCCTGCTGGGCCGCACCCAGCAACGCTGGCGGCAGGTGGTGGCGCTGGCCGTGAGCCACGGTGTACCGGTGCCGGCCTTCAGTGCGTCACTGGCCTACTACGACAGCCTGCGCAGCGCGCGCCTGCCGGCCAACCTGCTGCAGGCACAGCGCGACTTCTTTGGTGCGCACACCTACGAACGGGTGGACAAACCGGCCGGGCAGTGGTTTCACACGCAGTGGCCTGAAGTGATCAACTGAAGGCCCCGCGACCCGCATTCATTCACTTGACCATCCACCCAACCCGAGGAACATGCCATGAGCAAGAAGGCCGACTACACCGCCGAAGAATGGCAAATCATCGTCAAGGCTGCACCGATGGCTGGTCTTGCCGTCACGCTGGCCAGCCCCAACGGGCCTTTCGGCGTGTTGAAAGAAATGTTTGCGGTGGGCGTGGCTATCGCCGACACGCTGCACAAGGGGTCCGACAACGAACTGGTGTCGTCGCTGATTGAAGACCTGAAGGCGCGCGGCACCAAGCCCGAGCGCCCGCAGGGCATGGACGCGCCCGATAAGGCCCGCGCCGCCTGCTTGCGGGCGCTGCATGACGTGGACGCGTTGCTCGATCGCAAGTCCAACCATAACGAGGCACTGGGCTTCAAGCAGTGGCTG
>JANNMQ010001082.1:0-8339 GCA_031398045.1 Rubrivivax sp. | reverse complement strand
GCCCGCGGTGGTGACACGCGGCAGACTGGTTGCAAAACTGGTGGTGAAAACGTCCAGGTTGTCAGAGATGCTGGCAAATGCTTCAGTCAAGCCGCTGACCATCTCGTCGGCCTGTGAAGCGACGAAATAGTTGTTGGGTTTGGTTTGGCCATACACCGTCTTGCCGCCTGTGTGCCACCAGTCCAGCGGCAGGTCGGTGCCACGTGTGTAGGGGTCAAAAGAGTCAGGCAGGATGGCGCCGCCATATTTGGCCGCCAGGTAGTACTGGTTGTTGTTCTTGTAGCTGCTGTACTCCAGCACGTCCAGCCAGTAGGTCTGCACCGTCTGCTTGCCGACAGTGTGCGGCTTCGCCGCGTTGTCGGGTCTGATGTCCTTGGCATTGGCGTCGTAGGCCAGCCCAGCGATGTAATAACTGCCGGGAATTTCTTGCCCATTGGTGGCCGACCCCAAGCTGGCGCCCATGCCGTGCAACGAACCCACCTTGTCGGTGGCCACCTTGGCGTCGACGCTGGTGTCGGCGCTGACCGCCGCAGGTTTGCTGGGTTCACCGAGGGTGCCGGTGTTGCCGGGCAGGTTCTTGTCGAGCCAGGTGTTGACGTCGCCCACACCCAGCACGAAGTTGCGCTGGCAGTGGTATTGAATCGGGTCGTCCCAGTTCGTGATGACCGGGAAACCATCGGCCCAGGTCGTCTTGGTGGCCGTGCTGGCGCCCGCCATCGAGGTCCACTCGGGTACGTTGCCCAGGTTCTTGTAGTAGCGCAACGCGGCGTAATACAGCTCGCTGACGCTGTCGTAGCTCTTGTACGCGCCAGGGTTCACCTGCCCGAACTTGTTGATGTAGTTGATGACGCCACTGTTGCTGATGGGCACGCCGTAGGCCGTGGCGGTGCTGCTGGCATCAGCGGTGTCGGGGTTGATCGAGAAGATGCCGGTGTTGGCGTCCCATTCGCTGTTGGCGTTGGTGGCCTGTGTCTGGCCCGGCAGCATGTAGGTGGGGCCGACAAACTTTTGGCGTGCACGCAGCACGCCGCCGTCACGTTGTTTGTTGCTGTCGTTCAGATAACCAAAGGCGCTGTAGCGGATCTTGCCGGCGTACTGCTGTATCAGACCCGTGGGTTTGTAGGTGCCGGCCGGGTAGGCCTTGCAGTTGTCTTCGATGCCCCCTGCTGCCACGCTGACATCACACACCTTCACGCGCACGCTGACCTCATACACCGTGCCCGAGCTGATGGTGTTGCTTGGGTTGTAGACGGTGGGGGTGCTGTTCACGTCGCCCGTGCGGGTGAAGCGCAATTTGTTCCCCAGGCCTTGCACACGCATCTTGAAGTCACTCCAATTGAAGGGTGTGGCGTCGTTCACCAACGTGGTGCCGGTGGTGGTGCGGTCGGGGAAATTGCCGGTGCCGCCCTGGCCCGAAGCCCAGGCCTTTTCCAGCAAAGTCGTCGTCGTGGTGTCAACTGAGCGGTAGCCACCGGTCAGTGCCCAGCGGAACGGGTCGATGGTCTGCATCGTCGCCCAGTTTAGAAAGTTGCCCGACCATTTGCCTGGGCATTTGCGATCGGTGGCCAGGCCATCGGGGTAAAAGTGGCGCAGCGATTCAGTGGCGTTCCAGCTGTACAGGTAACACTTTTTGTTGTCAAAGTAGCCGAGGTAAGGGGTGGTGCTGGCGTAGTTGGCAGCGACGTGCGCCACGCTCACGGCGGTGGGGTATTCAACCGACAGGGTCAGCGCGAGGTTGCCGGGCACACCGGCATTTGAAAAAAGCGGTTGGTCGGCCAGCGGGGTGGTTGCGCGCACGGCTGAACAGTGCAGCAGCGCAGCGGCCAGCAGCAGCGTAGGTGCCGTTGCCTTGGCGAATTGGGTTTTAGACAGGCTGGCCATGGCAGAAGAGTCCTCGTGCAACGCCATCACAGCGTGAAAGTGGTCTGGAAATAGGCTTGGGTGTTGCGCGGACCGCTGACGCGGATGCTCAAGCGGTACACCGTCTGGCGCGGCAGCACGCCGCCGCCGCCGTTGGCCGAGCTGTCGTCGGCGCGCTGCGTCACTGATGCGCTGCCACCCATCGGCGCGCCGGGGTCAGACATCGTGCAGTGGTTGCCGTCAGCCACCCCTGTGTTCACGCACAGGCGGTCGACCAGGTAACGCAGCGCCACACCCTGGTCAGTCACCGTGATGTCGTTGCTCACCGCACCGAAGGTGGTGAAAGCAGCGTCATCCACCAGCGCGTTCGGCACCCCCTGGGCGTTGGTGGCCAGAATGCGGGCGCTGTAGTTGCGCGTCACGTCGGCGCTCTGGCGCGCGGCTTCGGTTTTCAGGGCGCCGGTGTTCATCAGTGCCATCACCGCCGCGGTGGCGCGTTCGGCCTGGTTGGTGAGGTCGCGCTTGAAGCCCAGGTTGCCGGACATCACCAGCGATGTGTTCATCGAGCGCACCATGGCGGCGGCGCCGATCATCATGATGGCCAGGGCAATCAGGCCGAACAACAGCGTCACGCCACGCTGCGTGCGGCGCGCCAGGCGGTGGGTTGCGCGGGGCTGCAGAAACGGTCGGCTGGTCATGTGCGGGGCATCATCATCACGTTGCGCAAGGGCACGGTGAACTCCACCGTGCGGTGGCGCAGCAACTGTTCGCTGCTGGTCAGCGTGCGGCTGTAGCGCAAGGGCTCGGCAAGGTCGCCAAACATCGCCAGCGTGCTGGCTGCAACGGCGCTGCGCTCGGGCGCTGCGCTGCGCAGCACCAGGCCCACGCGCAGGGCCTGGATGCTGGCCAGGTTGCGCTGTGCATCCGCTGAGCCGTCGGTCAGGCTGTTGGCGCTGTAGGGTGCTGTGGCTGGATTGACCCAGGTGTCGATGCGGCCGTCGCCGTCGCTGTCCACGCCGTAGCGGGCGCGCAGGTCGACCACACTGTCGGCGATGGGTGTCACGGTGTCGCTGCCGTCCATGCGCAGTGCGTCATAACTCACCAGCGTGGCGTTGGCGGCCACCCCCAGCAACTGCAAGGCCGGTGTGTTGCCCAAGGTGTTGCCCAAAGGCGCCACGAAAGCCGGGCTGTTCACGCCCAGGCTGTCCAGCTGCACCGAGTTGATGATGCTGCTGGCGTAGGTGCCACCAAAGTTCAGCGTTTGCGACGCGCCGCCGGCAAACCCGTCCACCACCTGTTGCACCATGCAGTTGTTGGCGTCTTGCAGCACCAGCACCAGGTCTTTCGCACGCAGGCCCACGGTGGACGGCACTCGCAACTGGGTGCCCGTGACCGAACCAGCCAGCACGGTCAACGGTGCCTCGCCCAGGCCGGAAGCGCCGGTGGCCACGGCCAGCACATCCGACCCGCCCAGGCCAGCACCCGCATGCACCAGCACCGGGGCCAGGCGCAGCGTTTGGGGCACGTTGGCAAAAGGCGCCGGAAAGCTGGCCGCGCGTGGCAGCACCTGGGTGCCATTGCGCGCAGCCAGCACGCGGCAGCCAAAGGCCTGCCGCCAAGCCTGCGAAAAGCCAGAACCTGCACTGCGCAGCGTGCGGTCGAGCGCAAACGACACAAAGGCGGCGTTTTGTGAACTGTCGTTGGTGGCGGTCAGCCCGCGCCGGCCGGCTTCGCTGCGCATCACCATGGTGGTGATGGCAATCACCAGTGTGGAGCCCAGCAGCACCGCCACCAGCAGTTCAATCAAAGTCACGCCGGCGGCAGCGTGCAGGCGGCGCCTTCTGGGGCCGTTGCGACCCAGGCTCGCGTGGAATGTCATGGAATCAAGATCTCGGTGACGTAGCGCCGGTTATCGCCAGCCGCCTGGTGTGGCGGGTGCCAGGTGATGGTGATGCGCGCCACATTGCCGGTGACGGTGACGGTGCCCACGCCGTCGGGCAGACCACGGCCGGTGGGGTCGGCCACGCGGGTGTTCCAGTCGGTAATGCTGGCCGTGGGCAGGCTCACGGTGTTGTTGCTCCACATCAGCGTGGCCAGCTCATTGGCCAGCAGCGCCGCGCGGTTGTTGTCTTCGGCACCGACCGAAGTCTGCGAGGCTCGCGCCTGCAGACCCACCATGCCGAGCAAGCCGAAAGAAAACAGCACGATGACGATCAACACTTCGATCATCGACAGGCCGCGTTGTGTGCTGCGGCCTGGGCGCAGCAGGCAGCGTGGGCCGAACTTCATGCACAAACCCGGCTGCAATTTCATGTCGGGCACCCGTCTGGTGCGTCGTCAGACAACGTGCGCGCCGGGTCGCACAAACGCGACTGGCCGCCCAGCGTGAGCAGCACGCGCAGCGTGCGGTCGGCGCCGCTGGCGGTGACGTTGTAGGTGCTCAGGCCTGACGTGGCCAGCGAGCAGTTGCCGCCGGTCACGCCGGTGTTGGTGTTTTCAGCCTGCCGGCCCATCGAGTTGAAACACACCGCGGTGGGCCCGGTGATGGCCACACCCGCGGCCACGTCGGACAAGACCCCACACTGCACCACCACCGAGCTTTCGCCAGCCACCATCGGCACCGTGCGGATGCTCCAGTTAACGCCATTGGTGGCAGCCGCAATGCTGTTGCTGCAGTTGTTGTCGTTGGTCAGAAAAAACACCACCTGACGGCTGCGCCGCAACGCTTCGCTTTGCGCCAGCCGCATGCCGTTTTGCAGCGCGTCGCTGACGGTTCGCACCTGGGCGTTGCGCACCCAGACCTTGAAGTTGGGCGCCGCCAGCCCCAGCAGCAGCGACATCAGCACCACCGTCACCATCAGCTCTATCAGCGTGAAGCCGCGGCTGCGGCGGGCTTGCTGCCTATGGGCGGGCAGGGCCGCCGAAGGCAAGGCGCCCGGCAGGGCCCGTGGCATCAGCATGGCTGCCCCTTTTTAGTCAGCCACTTGGTGGTGCAGGTGCTCCAGCCGGTGGGCGTTGCCGTGGTGGCACGCACATCGGTTTCGTTGATCGTGAAGGTAAAACCAGCCACGCCCGCACTGCCTACCGCCTTCAGGCTGAAGGCGGTGGCGGTGGGGGTGCCGTCGCAGCTGACCACAAAAGGCCCGAAGGTGCGTGGTGTGGCGTCGGTGCTGGCACAGGGCGTGACGAAGGTGCCGCTGGTGGCGTAGGTGCGGTTGTCCTGGAAGTGGCGTTCCATCTGCGCACGCAGTGTGGACAAGCCGTTGGTGGCGTCGGTCAGCTGGCCGCGGGTGATGTAGTCGCGGTAGCTGGGAAAGGCCACGGCGGCCAGAATGCCCACGATGGCCACCGCCATCATCACTTCAATCAACGTGAAGCCGCGCTGGTCGCGCTGTGGACCCTGGTGGTGCAGGCGGGTTTGCAGGCTGGCGGGCTGGTGGTGGCTGGGCTTCATCGGCGGCGGTGCTGCGGTGGCGGGACACGGATGTCCAGTGCCTGGGGCAAGCCGCAGACACCGGTTCTGTGTGGGGTATCGACAAGCGGCGGGCCCAACTTGAGGGCCTGCAGGTGCAACGGTACGTAAGCGCATAGCGGCGCCAGCGCTGTGTCAACATGGCGTTTTGCCGTTTACTGCTCCGCCGACCACAGGGCCCCTGCCATGCAATCACCACCCAGCCAACACGCTGTGCCGCACGAAACCCAGCGTGAAAAACAGCGTGAAAAACTGCACGCCCTGTTGCGCGCCATGCCGAAGGCCGAACTGCACCTGCACATCGAAGGCTCGCTGGAACCCGAGCTGATCTTTGCGCTGGCAAAGCGCAATGGCGTGGTGCTGCCCTACGCCGATGTGGCTGCATTGCGTGCGGCTTATGCGTTCACTGACTTGCAGAGTTTTCTGGACATCTACTACGCCGGCGCCAGCGTGCTGTTGCACGAGCAGGATTTCTACGACATGGCCTGGGCTTACCTGCAGCGTGCGGCGGCCGATGGCGTGGTGCGTGCCGAGCTGTTTTTCGACCCCCAGACCCACACCGAAAGGGGCGTGGCCATGGCGGCCGTCATGCAGGGCCTGTCACGCGCCTGCAAGCAGGCGCAGGCCGAGTTGGGTGTCAGCGCCGCATTGATCTTGTGTTTCTTGCGCCATCTTCCCGAAGAAGCCGCGCTGGCTACGCTGGACGCGGCCATGCCCTGGCGCGAACACTTCATCGGTGTGGGTCTGGACAGCAGTGAACGTGGGCACCCACCCGAAAAGTTTGCCCACGTTTTTGCGTTAGCCCGTGCTGCGGGCTTGCATCTGGTGGCCCATGCCGGCGAAGAAGGGCCACCCGCTTACATCAGCAGTGCGCTGGACGTGCTGCAGGTGCAGCGCATCGACCACGGCGTGCGCTGCCTGGAAGACCCCGCACTGGTGCAGCGGCTGGCGGACCTGCACATGCCGCTGACGGTGTGCCCACTGTCCAACGTCAAGTTGTGTGTGGTGCCTACGCTGGCGCAGCACCCGTTGCCTGCGCTGCTGAACCATGGCCTGTGTGTCACCATCAACAGCGACGACCCCGCTTACTTTGGTGGTTATGTGCTGCAGAACTACACCGACTGTTTTGACGCTTTGCCGCAGTGGGGTGCGGCGCAGGCCTACACACTGGCGCGCAACAGCTTGCAGGGCAGTTTTGCTGACGACGCCGACAAGGCGCGCTGGCTGCAGGCGCTGGACCAGTGTTTTGCCCAACACGGGCATTGACCGGAAGGCGGTCCTTCAGGCCAGCGCCGCTGCCAGATCGGGCGCAGCGTCGCCAAAAGCGTAAGCGTCCATACCCAGGTCGCCAAAGGTCAGGCTGGCATGGATGCGGCGCCCTGCGGCGGCATTGTTTGCGGCGCCTGCTGGGCCTGCTGATGGGCCTGCTGCACCCGCGGCGACAAAAAACGGCAACAGATGTTCGTCGGTGGGGTGCATCAGCGCGGCGTGTGGCGCCTGGCGACGGTAGTCCTGCAGCGCGGCCCAGTCGCCGGCGGCAGTGCGCTGCGCAAACCAGTCCCTGAAGGCCGTGCTTTCGGGCGTGGCTGCACGGTCGATGTCGGCGTTCAAGCCGCTGGCAAACACCCGGCGCAGGTTGTGCGTGATGCTGCCGGTGCCCATCACCAACACACCTTCGGCAGCCAGTGGCGCCAGTGCCTGGCCCAGCGCAAACAGCTGTGCTGGCGACCAGTGGGGCGGCCAACCCAGCGGCAGCACCGGCACCGATGCGTCAGGAAACATGTAGCGCAGCGGCGTCCAGATGCCGTGGTCCAGGCCCGAATCGGCGGTGGCGTGCACGGGAAGGCCGGCTGACTGCAGCAGGGCGGCCACGCGGGTGGCCAGCGCTGGGGCGCCCGGGGCGTCATAACGCAGCGTGTACAGCGCAGGGTCGAAGCCGCCAAAGTCGTACACGGCCTGGTGGCGGGCACCGCCCATCAGCACCGGTTCGCGCGTCAGCGTGTGGGCCGACACCGCCAGCACAGCCTGCGGTGTGCCAAAGCGGGCAGCCAGCGCCGGCCCCAGCCGTTGCATGAAGTGGCCGGCTTCGCGTGGCTGCAGCGCCGTCATCGGCGAGCCATGCGACAGGTACAGGGTCGGCAACGTGTTCATCCATCCATTGAATCATGGTGCGGGTGTGCGGTGGTTCAGTCGCTATGAACGCGGGCTTCAAAAGGGGGCTGATCAGCGACCCATACTTTGGGATAAGACCCGCCTTCGGGCCGGATTTTTCCGCTTTGCAGTCGCCGCCGCGCAGGCACCATGTACAGCTTGAACCACCCACCGTCAGATCTAAGCACAACTTAAGTTGTGCCGATAACCAACCAGAGCCGGTCGGTCGTGACCGTTGTTGGGCCCCCCAGGTTCGCTTTGTTCAGCGGCCGCTCTCCCTATCTTCACAACCCTGACCTCCCGGAGAAATTCATGTTCCAAGCCTCACATCCCTCAACCACCCTGCGCAGCGGCGCTTTGGCCTTGCTGGCCACCATGGCGATGGCGTCCCCTGCCTGGGCCTCTGGCGCGGCCACCAAGGACGAAGCGGTGGCGATGGTGAAAAAGGCCGTGGCCGCCATCAAGACCACAGGCGCTGACAAGGTCTATGCCGAGATCAACACCCCCGCTGGCAAGTGGATCGACCGCGACCTGTACGTGGTGGTCTACGGCCTGGACGGCATGTCGCTGGCGCATGGCGCCAACGTGAAACAAGTGGGCGTGATGCTGATTGACCGCAAAGACATTGATGGCAAGGAATTCATCAAAGAGCGGGTGGAACTGGCCAAATCAAAAGCCAGCTTCTGGCAGGACTACAAGTTCCAGAACCCGGCCACCAAAAAGGTGGAACCCAAGACCATGTACTGCGAGCGCTTGAACGACACAGCGGTTTGTGCGGGTGTTTACAAGTAAGCCCAGTCTTGGCGACACCCTGGATGGCCGGCGCGCCGCTGGCCGCGCCCGCTTGCTGCGCCCG
>JANNMQ010001077.1:0-2497 GCA_031398045.1 Rubrivivax sp. | reverse complement strand
CCGCAATGCCCGTGGCCTTTTGAATCTGGCCTGCCGCCAGAGCAGCAGCAAGGCCGCTTTCATCGCCGAGCTGGCCCGCGCGATGGACTTGAGCTGCCATGCGCTGCAGCGTCAACGGCGGCCCACCACGGGACTGCCGCGTGCCAACGCGCTGGGGCTGGACGTTCGCCGCGCCGAATGGCTGCTGGGCCGTCGATTGCCCGATGCACTTCAAGTGTCCCACGCACTTGCAGCGGTGTTCGGCGCAGCACCTGGCGCCGCAACAACACCAGCAACGACAGCGGCAAATCCAGCCGCACATTCAGAGACCGCTCATGCCCAAGCCTGACCCCATAAGCCTTGCGCAGCGCACGCTGGCGCTGGACCAGCCCAGCTACTTCATTGCCGACATTGCGGCCAACCACGACGGTGACCTGGCGCGCGCGAAAGACTTGATCTGGCTGGCCAAGACCGCAGGTGCTGACTGCGCCAAGTTCCAGCATTTCAAGGCTGAAAAAATTGTCAGTCAGCGCGGTTTTGAGGCGCTGGGCAGCCAACAAAGCCACCAGGCCCGCTGGAAGAAGCCGGTGTTTGACGTCTACCGCCAGTACGAGCTGAACCGCGAATGGAACGTGGAACTGGTGGCCACGGCACGGGCCGCGCAGATCGATTTCATGACCACGCCCTACGACGACGAAGCGGTGGACAGTGTGAACCCGCTGGTGGCGGCGTGGAAGATAGGTTCGGGCGACATCACTTTCATCAGCTTCATTGAACATGTGGCGCGCACCGGCAAGCCCGTGATGCTGGCCACGGGCGCCAGCACACAAGCCGATGTGGACCGTGCGGTGAAAGCCGTGCTGGCCGTTAACCGCCAGTTGGTGCTGATGCAGTGCAACACCAACTACACCGGCGCGCTGGAGAATTTTGTGCACATCAACCTGAATGTGCTGAAGACCTACGCCCTGCGTTACCCGCGTGTGCTGCTGGGCCTTAGCGACCATTCACCCGGCCACGCCACCGTGTTGGGTGCCATCACCCTGGGTGCGCGGGTGATCGAAAAACACTTCACCGATGACAACCAACGCGAAGGCCCCGACCACAGCTTTGCGATGAACCCGCGCAGTTGGCGCGACATGGTGCAACGCAGCCGCGAACTGCAGGCCGCTTTGGGTGACGGTGTGAAGCGCGTGGAAAACAACGAAACGCAGACTGCAGTGCTGCAGCAACGCTGCCTGCGCGCCACACGCGACCTGCCTGCCGGCCACGTGCTGGCGGCCAGCGACCTGGAGGCGCTGCGCCCCGCACCCGCGGGTGCGGCGCGCCCGCATGAACTGCCGCAACTGCTGGGCCGCCGGCTGGTGGCGTCCCTGCAGGCGGGGGACGCGCTACACACCGCCGCGCTGGCCGTGCGCATGCCGGCTGACGCGGCCTCTGCCACATGATGCAAGGCCACACCACGGCGTTGCGCGCCATTGAAGAAGCTGACCTGCCCCAGCTGCTGGCCTGGCGCAACCGGCCTGAGCTGCGGCGCTATTTTCGGGAATACCGCGAACTCAACAGCACGCAGCAACGGGGCTGGTTTGAGACCAAGGTCAACGGCGACCACCACACACGCATGTTTGCCATCGTGGAGCGGGGCGCGGTGCGCTCGCTGGGTGCAGCGGGTGAAGAACGCCTCCTGGGTGCCTGTGGCCTGTGTTACGTCGACTGGGTTAACCGCACCGCCGACTTCTCCATCTACATCGGCGCAGACGATCTGTACATCGACGAGCGTTGGGCGCCTGATGCAGCAGCCACGCTGATCCGCTACGGGTTCGACGAGCTGGGTCTGAATCGGCTGTGGAGCGAGATCTATGCGTTCGACGCTCCCAAGACCGCGTTTTTTGAGCACCTGGGCTTTCAGCTCGACGGGCGACACCGGCAGACGCACTGGGCCGAAGGCGCCTGGCACGACTCCTTGTACTTCAGCCTGCTGGCCAGCGATCGCCGGCCCGGCAGGCCCTGACCCAGCCCCCTCCTACACGCATCGAACAAGACCATGAACATCGCCGTTATCCCTGCCCGCGGGGGCAGCAAACGCATTCCGCGCAAAAACATCCTGCCTTTTGGCGGCAAGCCGATGCTGGCCTACGCCATTGCGGCGGCGCGCGAGTCGGGGGTGTTTGAGCAGGTGGTGGTCAGCACCGATGATGATGAAATTGCCGAGGTGGCCGTCCGCTGCGGCGCCAACGTGCCGTTTCGGCGGCCCAAAGAACTGGCTGATGACCAGACCGTCACCGTGCCCGTTATTGCGCACGCCGCACAATGGTTTGTCGACCAAGGCCAGACACCCGCGGCTGTGTGCTGCATCTACCCCTGTGTACCGCTGCTGCGTGCGCAAGACCTGCGTGGTGCGTATGAGCTGTTCATGCAACGCGACGCCGCTTACGTCTATCCGGTGGTGGCCTTTCACAGCTCACCCTGGCGCGGGATGACGATGCCGGCACCCGAGTCCCCGGGCCCGATGAAGTTCGTC
>JANNMQ010001067.1:0-1837 GCA_031398045.1 Rubrivivax sp. | reverse complement strand
CCGGCGCGCACCGAACGCAGCATCGCATCGGAATCGACGGTCTGTACGCCGATGACCTGGATCTGTGGTCGTACCGCCTTGATGTAGGCGGCCACGCCGGAGATCAGCCCGCCGCCACCGATGGCCACGAACACCGCGTCGATGGTCCCCTGGTGCTGGCGCAGGATCTCCATCGCGATCGTGCCCTGGCCGGCGATCACGTCGGGGTCGTCGAAGGGGTGCACGAAGCTCAGGCCGAGTGCTTTCTCCAACTCCAACGCATGCACGTAGGCATCGGAGTAACTGTCGCCATGCAGCACCACCTCGGCACCCATGGCGTGCACCGCATCCACCTTCAGCTTCGGCGTGGTCACCGGCATCACGATCACCGCTTTGCAGCCGAGTTTGCGCGCACTCAACGCCACACCCTGCGCATGGTTGCCGGCCGAGGCGCAGATGACGCCGCGCGCCAACTGTTCCGGCGGCAGGTGCGCCATCTTGTTGTAAGCGCCGCGCAGCTTGAAACTGAACACCGACTGCTGGTCCTCGCGCTTGAGCAGCACCTGATTGCCCAGCCGGCGAGACAGGCTGCGCGCCGCGTCCAGCGCAGTCTCCGCAGCGACGTCGTAGACGCGGGCGTTGAGGATCTTCTGCAGGTAGCCGGAAAGATCGGGCCGGCGCGGCTTCGACGGGGAGGGCTTCAAGGCGGGCTTTGCGGTTAGACGGCGCCGGATGATACGCAGCGCGGCACGACCCCCAAGAAAAGAGCCCAAGGCATTGCTGCCTTGGGCTGAATCCACCCTTTCGGAAGGTGGAGGAGACAAGCTGAGGGGAAACGACTTCCCGATGCAGCGCAGTCTAGCAGTCGTCATGCTGCGTCGCAACATGGCCCTGTGGCATCCAGGTTGAACTAGGGAGGCGCCTCCAGACCGTGGGGCGCTCATGCACAATTTTGGTCCACCGACGCCAACTTCAGCGCCAATCCGGCGCATGCCGCCGGCGCCATCGAAGGAGCTTGATGACCATGGAATGCACCGTACGCTGGCAGGCCGATGCCGGCATGGCCTTTGTCGCCGAAACCGGCAGCGGCCACCTGCTGACGATGGACGGTGCGGTCGACGGCGGCGGGCGCAACCTGGCGCCGCGGCCGATGGAAACCGTGCTGGCCGGCACCGGCGCCTGCACCGCGTATGACGTGGTGTTGATCCTCAAGCGCGGTCGCCAGCAGGTCAACGGCTGCGTGGTCAAGATCGACGCCGAGCGCGCCGACACGGAACCGAAGGTGTTCACCCGCATCCATATGCACTTCACGGTCAGCGGCAAGGGCTTGAACGAAGCTGCCGTGGCGCGGGCCATCCAGCTGTCGCACGAGAAATACTGCTCGGCCAGCGCGATGCTGGCAAAGACCGCGCAGATGAGCACCGCGTTCGAGATCGTCGAAGCCTGACCTGGGATTGCATGAAGCGCTGTACGCTGGCCTCTCTGCTGGCGGCCGCCGCGCTGGCCGGTTGTGCAACGGTCAGCCCGGGCGACTTGAAGCCCGGCGCGTCGGCCCAGGACATCCGCACGCAGATGGGCGAGCCTGTGGCCACCTACGTCTTGCCGGATGGCGGCAAGAGGCTCGAATTCCGCGGCCGCGGCGCGAGGACCTACATGCTCGATGTCGATGTCTCGGGCCGGCTGGTCGAATCGGTGCAGGTACTCAACGAGACCAACTTCCGCAACGTCGTGGCAGGCATGACGCAGCAAGAGGTGTTGATGACGCTGGGCCAGCCCGCCGAAACCAGCGCGGGCGGCCGCATGGGCGGCCCCATCTGGTCCTGGCATTTTCAGAACACCCAGTGCCTGTGGTTCCAGG
>JANNMQ010001063.1:0-2262 GCA_031398045.1 Rubrivivax sp. | reverse complement strand
GTGGCCGCACCGCCCGCAGCCCCGCTGGCACCCGTGCCCACCGCACCAAAAGCGGCGCGCACCACGGTGGCCAGCCGTTCGGCATCGGCGTTTTTCAGGTACACCACCCACATGCCACCACCCGGGCCCATCAGCGTGCTGGGGCGGTCCAGCCGCGACACGGTGGCCCGCAATTCAGCCAGCCGCGCGGGGTTGGCGGCGCGCAGGATGAGCGAATTGCTGCGTGGCTCGGCCACCACGGTGGCACCGCCAGCACCGCCAACGGCCGGTGCGCCAGGCACCGCAGCACCGCTCCCATCGTTCAGGCGCTGCACCAGCGGAGCCAGATCGGCAGCCACCGCATGCTGCAGTTGCACGATTTCGATGTCGGTGCCCGACGGCACGTCCAGCGCGGCGATGATCTTGGCGATGCGCTGCAGGTTGCCGGCGTAGTCGGTGATGATCAGCGCGTTGCTGCCCGGGTTGGCATTGATGGTGTTGTTGGCGCTGATCAGTGGCCGCAACACCGCCACCAGGTTGTTGGGGTTTTCAAAGCGCAGCTGAAAGATCTGCGTGATGACCTGGTCACCACGCGGGGCCACCTCTCCCACCGACACCGTACCGGTTTGCAGTTTGGCGTCGGCCTCCGGCACCACCTTCAGGATGCCGCCACTTTCCACCACCGCAAAACCCAGGCCACGCAAAGCCGCCACATAGCCGGCATAAGCGTCACGCACACTTTGGGGCTGTTCGCTGTAGACGGTGATGCTGCCTTTGACCCGCGGGTCGACGATGATGCCGCGGTCCAGCATGGCGGCAAATGCGCGCGTGACGGCTTCAATATCGGCATTCACGAAGTTAACAGCCACCGGCGCGCGAGAACGGGCGCTGTTGCCCTGCGCCTGCGCAGGCGCCAGCCAGTAGCCTGGTGCCGCACAGACCAGCGCAAGCGCCGCGGCCAGCCGCACAGGTGGGGCCGACAACAGGGGTGGGGCGGATGGGCGGGTAATCATGGTCATCCGATCGAAATGAGTGACGTCGCGCCCTGGCGGCGCCCGATGATGTTGAGCAAATTGTTCAGCGCCGATTCGAAGCCCGGCGCCGCCGAGGCTCGGCCATTGAAACGCAGTTTGGAGGCCGCCCACTGGCCTTCACCGCTCAGCTGCAAGGCACCGCGCGCGGTGCGCAGCTGCAAGGTGGCGGCCTGGCCGCGCGGGTCGCCTTGCAGGCTGAGTCGGTAGTCGCCCAGCGAATCCAGCGTGGATATGCGCGAAGCCACCTGGTTCAAGGCCAGCTCGGCGCTGCCGCCCAGCACCAGCCGCCCTTGCACATTTTCGACACTCAGGCCCTGACCCGACAACTGCATGGTGCCGCTCAGCCGCAAAGTGTTCAAGGGTGCACCCAGGCCCGCCAACCACGCCACGGGCCATTGGCCGATGACGCTGGCCGCAGCACCGGCTGGCGGCTGCAAAGTCAGCAGTTCAAGGCGCGTGACGCCCAGGCCCGGGCGCCAGCGCAGCAGCACCGGGGTGCTGATGCAGCAGGCCTGCTGCAGCTGCAGTGCGGGTGCGCCACCGTGCCAGGCCAGCCGCCAATGCAGGCGGCCTGGCAACGCTGCGGCATCGCGGCTGTCAGCGCCGCCGGTCAGCACCAACACGGCATGGCCGCGCCACACCGTGCCCTGGGCGTCGGCCAACAGCAGGCGGCCCGCGGTGGCCTGGTCCAGTTCACGCGCCATCCAGGCCGCGGGCGCAAAGGCCAGCAGCGCCAGCAGGCCACCCACGAGCGCGCCTCCCAAGGCCCAGCGCAGCTTCAAGGCGCGGTCCCCAGGCCCAGCACCAAGGTGCCGGTGTAGCCCGACCCGGAGCGGGTGAGGTTGGCTTCCAGCGGTCGTGCACGGGCACCCGCCCGCACTTCGGCCAGCCAAGATGTGAGCTGGCCCGGTTCCAGCGCCGTCAATGTCAACACCGCGCGGTCGCCCTGCAGCGACAGTTTGGCTTTGGCGCCCAACCTTTCAACCGCCGCTTTCAGCACTGCGGCCGCTTGTTCAGGCGCCACCGGCGGTGTCGCGCGCAGCTGTTCAGCTTCGGTGGCCAGTGCGCGCATCAGCTGCAACTGGGCATCCAGTGTTTCCAGTTCTGCGGGCGCCCGCTGCAAGGTGCGCCAGGCCGGTTGCACCGCCAGCGCCCACAACAGGCCCGCCGCCAGCACCGCGCCGCCCGTTGCCAGCAGGCGCCTTTCACGCGCAGCCAGGCCACGCCACCAGCTTCTGGCAGCACCACC
>JANNMQ010001056.1:0-2271 GCA_031398045.1 Rubrivivax sp. | reverse complement strand
CGCGGTCCAGGCTGCGGCGCATGAAGGCGGTGCCGCGCACGTCGGTGATCTGTTCGATGGCTTCGCGCCGCGCCAGCCGGTGCGTGACTTCGATGATGGCGCGCTCGGCGTTGCCGTACAGCAGCAGGTCGGCCTTGCTGTCCACCAAGATGCTGCGTCGCACCTTGTCCTGCCAATAGTCGTAATGGGCGATGCGGCGCAGGCTGGCCTCGATGCCGCCGATGACCACCGGCACCTCGGCATAGGCTTCTTTGCAGCGCTGTGTGTACACCAGCGTGGCACGGTCGGGGCGGCTACCGCCCAGGCCGCCGGGTGTGTAGGCGTCGTCGCTGCGGATCTTTCGATCGGCCGTGTAACGGTTGATCATCGAATCCATGTTGCCCGCGGCGACACCGAAATACAGGTTCGGGCGGCCCAGCACTTTGAATGCATCGGCGCTGTTCCAGTCAGGCTGGGCGATGATGCCGACACGAAACCCCTGCGCTTCCAGCGTGCGGCCGATGACGGCCATGCCAAAGCTGGGGTGGTCGACATAGGCGTCGCCGGTGACGATGATGACGTCGCAGCTGTCCCAGCCCAGCTGGTCCATTTCAGCGCGGCTCATCGGTAAAAACGGTGCCGTGCCCAGGCGCTTGGCCCAGAACGGGCGGTAGCTGGTCAGGGCCGGCACGGCGCGCGTGTCCTCGCCCCGCACGGCTGGCGCGGGCTTGGTTTTCAGGGCCTGGACGGAAATGGGTGCCACGGTCGGGTGGTGCTGGGAGGTTGCTGCAAAGCTGCTGCGAAGCTGCTGCGAAGCTGCTGATTGTCGGTGCACAGCGTCACACACGCTGGCGCAGGGGCTCAGCGGGCCCTCAAGTGGCGCGGCAGCGCGTCGATAGCCTGCCCATGGACCAAATCCTTCTAGGCCTGGGCGCGGCAGGCGCTGCTTTGCTGATCATCGCCATCGTGGTGGCCCTGTGGGAACACCGCCGCCACATGGCCGAGATGCGCCAGCAGCTGGCATGGTCTGAAAACACGCGCGACCTGCTGCAGGCGCACGCGCGGCATGTGGATGCCAGGCTCGCCACGCTGACGGCCGCGGTCAACATGCAAACGGTGGCCCCAGCACCCGCGGCGCCAGTGGCCAGCAGCCCGCCGGCCATTGCATTCCCTGGCCCAGGCCTGGCCCCAGGCGAGCTGGCGGCCACCGCGGGCACCCCTTTGTCGGTGCCGGCCACACAAGGCGCCCAGCCTGCACCCCGGATGACCGCTCATGCGGGTTCGGCCGCGCTGGCGATGGCCGCTGCGCAGTCGGCCGTTACGCAACAGTGGATCGACACCGAACCCATGGTGTTGACGTCGCAGGTGCCTGATTTCGACCCCACGATGCCGGCCGAACTGTCAGAGCACTGATCAGGCTGCGCCGGCCTCGGCCACTTCTGCGGCCGGCAGTTCTTCGCCCAGAAAACCGCCACTTTGGTGTGCCCACAGGCGCGCGTAGATGCCACCGGCGGCCAACAGGCTGTGGTGGGTGCCCTCTTCGACGATGCGGCCCTGGTCCATCACCACCAGCCGGTCCATCGCAGCAATGGTGGACAGCCGGTGCGCAATGGCCACCACCGTTTTGCCTTCCATCAGTTGGTACAGGCTGTGTTGGATGGCAGCCTCCACTTCACTGTCCAGGGCACTGGTGGCTTCGTCCAGCAGCAGGATCGGTGCGTCTTTCAGCATCACACGGGCGATGGCCACGCGCTGACGCTGGCCGCCCGACAACTTCACACCCCGTTCACCCACATGGGCTTCAAAACCCTGGCGGCCTTTGGGGTCGGTCAAGGTCTGGATGAAAGCGTGCGCCTCGGCGCGCTCAGCGGCGCGCAGCATCTCGGCGTCGGTGGCTTCGGGGCGGCCGTAGACGATGTTGTCGCGCACCGAGCGATGCAGCAGCGAGGTGTCTTGCGTCACCATGCCGACCTGGCGGCGCAGGCTTTCCTGGGTCACGCCGGCGATGTCTTGGCCGTCGATGCTGATGCTGCCCTTCTCCAGGTCGTACAGGCGCAGCAGCAGGTTCACCACCGTGCTCTTGCCGGCGCCCGAGCGGCCGACGAGGCCGATCCGCTCGCCCGGCTGCACCGTGAAGTCCAGCCCTTCGAGCACTTGCCGCTTGCCGCCGTAGGCGAAGCTCACGCCGTCGAAGCGCAGCTCGCCGCGGGTGACGACGAGCGGCTTCGCATCGGGCCGGTCGAGCACGCTGCGCGACCGGGCCAGCGTCGCGATGCCGTCCTGCACCGTGCC
>JANNMQ010000891.1:0-4617 GCA_031398045.1 Rubrivivax sp. | reverse complement strand
TCGCGGTCGGCGCCCGACAGGCGGATCAGCAAGTAGGCCAGGAAGCCGCCCTGGATCATTTCCCACACACCTTCGACCCACAGGTGGATGGTCCACCAGCGGTAGAAAATGGCCACGGTGTAGTTCTCGAATTCCAGCAGTGCCGGCAGGTACAGCACCGCCGCCAGGCCCAGGCCGAGGATCAACACCCCTTCCGTGGTCGTGAAACGCTTGGACTTCCAGATCGTCATGCCGATGTTGTAAAGGAAAAGCAGCATGCAGATCACGATGACGATCTTGTGCGGCAAGGGCTGTTCCAGCAGCTTGTTGCCGGTGCCGTAGCGGAACAGGTAGCCGACCACCGCGGTCACGCCCATCAGCGTCCACAGCACCAGTTGCAGGTAGGCGAGCTTGACGCTGTACAGCTCGGTGCGCGACTCGTCGGGCACCATCCAATAGGTTGCCCCCATGAAGCCGGTCAGCACCCAGACGATCAGCAAGTTGGTGTGGATGACCTTGGTGACATCGAAGGGCAGGATGTAGAGCAGCGGATCGGGCCCCAGGTATTTGGCCGCCGACAGCAAACCGAACACCAGTTGCAGGCCGAACAGCACCATCGCAACCGCGAAGTACCAGTAAGCAACCGATTGAGACCTGTAGCGCATGGCGTGGTTCCTTGGGGCGGGCGCCGGGCTACTTGAAGGTCGCCAGGTAGGCGACCAGATGATCGATCTGCTCGGGCGTCAGATCCTTGCCGTAGGTGCCCGGCATGAAGGAGACTCCGCTCGCCGAGTACATCGCACCGGCGACCGAGTGCGCGCTGGGCTCCACGATGGCTTCGCGCAGATAAGCAGCCGCGTCTTTCGCCTGGCCCTTGTAGTCGGCCGTTCCGACGGTGTCGTGTGCGCGAGTGCCCACCCCCGCCAGCGATGGCCCGGCCATCTGGGCGCCGGGCACCAGCGAGTGGCAGGCCGCGCAGGCCGGGGTCGATGTCCTGAACACGACCTCGCCCAGCGCAATCGGGCTCTTGTCCCCGACCGCGGGCGCGGCGCCTGGCGGCGGCGCAGAACCACTTGCCGCCTGGACGGGCCGTGGCACGCCCATCGGTCCGATGCCCGAGCCCGTGACCAGGATCGGGCGCGGCGGCCAGCCCTGGTTGTCCACCTTGCTCACCCAGTCAAGAAACGACACCAGGTCGGCGATCTCGACGTCGGTCATGTCCTGCTTGGGCATCAGCCGCCGATGGCGCTGTTCGTCGTAGAACTTCGACGGGTCCTTCAGGTAGGCCTCCAAATAAGGCCTGCCACGGTGCTGCGCGATCTTGGTCAGATCGGGCGCGTAGTAGGCCCCTTCGCCGAACAAGGTGTGGCAGTTGATGCAGTTGTTCTTGTGCCAGACGTCTTTGCCGTGCGTGACGGCCGGCGTGATGTTCTGTGCGTTGGTCAGTTTGGGGAACTGCCGGTGGCTGTCGATGGTCAGCCCCAGGAATGCCAGCGCGGCCACCACGGTCGAGCCGATTGCAAAAAGTCTGGCCTGGCGCTTGTTCATCAATGGGCCCGCAGCGTCAGACGCTGATGCCGGTCCAGTAGGTGACGGCGATGGTGGCTGCGTACACGATGCCCCCCAACATCAAGCCGAGCACGATATGACTGAATATCCTGAAACCCTGGTACGCGCTCATGGGTGATGCGTCACCGGGTGCGACGGAAGAAAATGCAGTGGGGGGATGAAACAAGCATTTGACGATGCTGACCATCCGCGCATCCACCGTCCGTGCGGCACCGTACGCAGCGTCTGTTTCGAAATGCGCTACAGGTGGCGCCTTCCCCTGCAGGCCCGATGCCGGCGGATGACGTCGATGCCATCGGCGTGCGCCTGATCTATCGCATCGACGCGGTGCGTGTCGCGCACCCGTGGAATGCGGGTTTGTGCTGATCACTGCTGAAGACGCATTCATTAACGTATGCGTTAATGAATGTGATCATGCCTTCCACAGACGATGTCGCAGCCTACACCTCTGCCCATCTGCCGTTGCCGCTCGAGGACTTGCGTTTCATCGGCGCTGGCTTGGTACGGCCCGAGTGCGTGCTCGCCAACGCAGCGGGCGACCTCTTCACAGCCGATTGGCGGGGCGGTGTCGCCCACCTGTTTCCCAATGGCAGCCAGCAGCTGTACGCCGGGCCAGGCCCGGCAGGACTGCAGCTCAAACCCAACGGCATCGCGTTGCTGCGTGACGGCAGCTTCCTGCTCACCCACCTTGGCGACGACGTAGGTGGCGTGTTTCACTTGCAGCGTGATGGACGGGTCACCCCGTGGCTGCTGCAGGCCGACGGCGTTGAACTGCCGCCGACCAACTTCGTGGTCGAAGACGCCGCCGGCCGCTTCTGGGTCACCGTCAGCACGCGGCTGAAACCCCGCGCGCTGGGCTACCGGCGCAGTTGCAACGACGGGTTCATCGTGCGCGTCGACACCCGCGGTGCGGCTGGCGTCGGGGTCTTCGGCACTGAAGTCATCGCTGAAATGGTGGCTGACGGCCTGGGCTACACCAACGAGGTTGCCGTGCACCCCAGCGGCCAGTGGCTCTACGTCAACGAAACTTTCGCGCGCAGGTTGTCGCGTTTTGCGTTGCATGCCGATGGCTCATTGGGGGCCAAAGAGGTGGTCACCGAATTCGGGCCGGGCACCTTTCCCGACGGTCTGGCCTTCGACGAAGAAGGCCACGCTTGGGTCGTCAGCATCGTCAGCAACCGGCTGATCCGCGTCGCGCCGGACGGCACCCCAACCACCTGGCTTGAAGCCGCCGATGCCGAGCACCTGGCTTGGGTCGAACAGGCGTATGCGGCCGGCACGATGGGCCGCCCGCACCTGGATGCCGCGCCCAGCCGCAGCCTGCGCAACATCTCCAGCATCGCCTTTGCGGGCGCCGACCGCCGCACCGCCGTGCTTGGCTGCCTGCTGGGCGATCGCCTGGCCACGCTGCGCGTGCCGGTGGCTGGTCTCCAACCTACGCATTGGCACTACGCATGAACGCACCGAAACGCGCCATCACCCCATCGCTGGTGGACGAAGCCTACGAACAGATACGCCGCCGCATCCTGGACAACCACTGGCCGCCCGGCCACCGCGCGCTGGAGCAAGAGGCGGCGTTGGCCCTGGGCATGAGCCGCACGCCGGTGCGTGAGGCCATGATGCGCCTGCAGGGCGAGGGCCTGGTGGAGGTGGTGCCGCGCCACGGCATGCGCGTGCTGCCGGTGTCGCCCACCGACATGCGCGAGATCTACCAGATCCTGACCGCGCTGGAATGCATGGCCGCCGAGTTGCTGGCGCAGCGCTTGCCCAGCGACAAGGACCTGGAGCCGCTGGTGGCTGCCACGAAGGCGATGGACAAGGCTCTGAAGGCCGAGGACCTGGACGCCTGGGCGGCTGCCGACGAGCGCTTCCATGCGCACCTGGTGGAGCTGGCCGGCAACCGCCAGCTGCAGGCCACGGTGCTGAACTACTGGGACCGCGCACACCGTGCACGCATGTTCACGTTGCGCCTGCGGCCCAAGCCGGTGAACAGCACCAAAGAACACAGGCAGATGGTGGAACGGCTTCGCGCAGGAGACGCCGCAGGCGCTGCCGCCGTCACCCGCGCCCACCGCGAACGCGCCAACGGTGAGCTGGTGGCGATCTTCGAACACTTCAAGCTGGCGCAGCTGTGAAGGCACGATGAGGAAGAGCTTCTACTCCATCGCGGTATTGCCTGGCGACGGCATCGGCCGCGAAGTCACCGCCGCAGCGCTGCAGGTGCTGCACGCTGTTGAACCGCGCATCGGCCGCCGTTTCGACACCGCCGTGCACCCTGCAGGCGCGCAGCACTACCTGGACAGCGGTGTGGCACTGCCGGATGCCACGCTCGAAGCCTGCCGCAAGGCCGACGCGATCCTGTTCGGCGCGATGGGCTTACCGCATGTGCGCGGCAAGGATGGCACCGAGATCATCCAGCAGCTCGACATCCGTTTTGCGCTCGACCTGTATGCCGGCGTGCGGCCGATACGCACCTTCGCCGGCCTGCCCGGCCCGCTGGCCGACCCGCGCGCCGCGCAGATCGACCTGGTGCTGGTGCGCGAAAGCACCGAAGGCCTGTTCCACGCCCGCGGCCGCGGCCGCATCGAAGGCGAGGGCGACGCGCAGGCGGCCTACGACACGATGAAGATCACCCGCAGCGGCACTGCGCGTGTGTGTGACTTCGCGCTGCAACTGGCGCGCCAGCGCAAGGCACAGGGCAAGCCCGGCCGCGTGACCAACGTCGACAAGGCCAACGTGTTCACCTCCATGGCTTTCTGGCGCCAAGTGTTCGAAGAACGAGCGAGGGCCTTTCCCGACGTGAGCGTTGAAAACGCCTATGTCGATGCGATGGCGCTGAACCTGGTGATGAAGCCCTGGGCCTATGACGTGCTGGTGACCGAGAACATGTTCGGCGACATCCTGTCCGACCTGATCGCCGCGCTGGCCGGCGGCATGGGCATGGCGCCTTCGGCCGACATCGGCGACCACTATGCACTGTTCCAGCCAGCGCACGGAACGGCGCCGGACATCGTCGGCCAGGGCATTGCCAATCCGACGGCGATGATCCTGTCGGCGGCGATGATGCTC
>JANNMQ010000868.1:0-2142 GCA_031398045.1 Rubrivivax sp. | reverse complement strand
GTGGCGCAGACGAACTCGCCGCCCTGCTCGGCCAGCATGGCCGCGATGGCCTGGCCGTTTTCGCGCCGCAGGGCTTCGCCGGTGAGGATCACCGCACCCGCATCGACATCGTCGGCATGCAGGCCGCTGCCCGTGTAGGCCGATTCGATGATCGCGCCCAAGGCGCCTGCGTCGATCAGCGTGTCGCTCAAGTACGGCGTCAGCGCCAGCGGGGCGTGGAAAAGCGGTTCGCGCGACACCACCACATAGCGCGTGGACAGCTGGTCGGACACCCGCTGCAGGTGGATCTTGCTGAACACCACCTGCGTGCTGGACGAACCGATGTCGATGCCCACGCTGTGCAGCACCACGTTGTCCTGCGCCCACAGCGTCTGGTCGGCGCCGCCGGCTTCGTCGCCCATGTCGTCGTGGTCATGGTCGCTGTCGTCACCGTGCTCGTGGTCGGCGTCGTGCGCGCCCCACTGGTGGTCTTTCAGGGAGTGATTGCCGCCCATGTCAGTAGAACTGGTCGAAGTGCATCTGGTCGGGGGGCACACCCGCGTCCATCAGCGTGCGCTGCACCGCAGTGGCCATGGCAGGCGGGCCGGCGAAATAGATCTCCATGTCCTTGAGTCGCGGCCCATGGAGGCTGAGGGCCGCCTCGTGCACGAAGGCCATCACGTACGTGCTGCCTGCAGGCGGCTCCGTGCTGACGAAACCCCGCCAGTGCAGGCGTTCACCGTAGCCCGGCAGTGCGGCCAGCATGTCCTGGCCGCACAGATCGACCGGCGTGCGACCGCCGTAGATGAAGTGCAGCGCGCGGCCCGCCAGGCGCGGCTCGGCCATCGCGCCGCGTGCGATGCTGACCATGGGCGCCAGGCCCGATCCGCCCGCCAGGCACAGCAGGTCGCGGGGCGAATCGCGGCGCAGCCAGGCCATGCCGTAGGGGCCGTCGACGCCGACGCGGGCGCCCGGCGGCAGCGCGAACAGCGCCGCGCTGCCCAAGCCGCCCGGCACCAGGCGCACCTGGAAGTGCCAGGTGCCGGCGTCGGTGTTGCTCATCGAATAGGCGCGCGGGCCGACAACGCCGGGCAGCGTCACCAGGGCGTACTGGCCCGGCTCGAAGGGCACGGCGCTGTCCAGCGCGAAGTGGAATTCCGTGATGTCGGGCGTGATGTCGCGCCGGCCCGTCAACGTCGCTTGCACCCGCTGCGGGCGGTGCGGCGGCTGGTAGCGCTCGTTCGGCCGCAGCTTGATGAGGCAGTCGCCGAGCGGACGCGACTGGCAGCCCAGGTGGCGCTTGCGCTGCCTGTCCTTGTCGCTCAAGCCCGGCGCTGTGGCCCAGGCGGTGGCCACTTCGCCGTCCAGCAATTCAAACCTGCAATTGCCGCATGAACCGACATTGCATTCATAAGGAAAGCCCAGGCCCGCACGCTGCGCCGCGCGCAGCACGGTGTCGTCGGCTGCGCATGAAAAAGTGGTGTCCGATCCGGCCAACCGGATGGCATGCACGGGGCCGTTCATCATCAAGGCCGCCAACCCAGGCGAAACGACACCGCTTCGCCCGTGGCCACCACCTCGGGGGCCATGGCACGCAGGTCCTTCTTGGTCAGGCGCTGGGTGGGCCCGGCCAGGCCCACGGCGGCTATCACCTTGCCCGAGATGTCGCGCACCGGCGCGGCCACACAGCGCATGCCGGCTTCGCTTTCTTCGTCGTCGATGGCGTAACCCAGGGCCCGCACTTCGGCGATGGCAGCCTTCAGCGCAGCGGCTTGTGTCAGCGTCTTGGCCGTGCGCGGCAACAGGCCTTGTTTCAACACTTCAGCCAACACCGCCGGTGGGCTGAAAGCCAGCAGCACGCGGCCTTCGGCGGTGCAGAACGCGGGCTTCAGGTCACCGATGTGCGCGCGGATGCCGATGGCCTGCCCGCTTTCCAGGTTGTGCAGGAACATCACCGACTCACCCGACAAGATGGCCAGCGTCGCGGCCTCTTGAAACTTGTCGCGCAACACACCCAGCAAGGGGCGCGACACATTCGACACATCCATGCGCCGCCGCGCCAAAGCACCCAGCGTGAACAGGCTCAAGCCCAGGCGGTAACGGCCGGTCTCGGGGTTCTGCTCCAGAAAGCCTTCGGCCGCCAGCGTAACGGCCAGACGGTGC
>JANNMQ010000805.1:0-10249 GCA_031398045.1 Rubrivivax sp. | reverse complement strand
GCCTTCGGATGCGCGGACATCGGCCTTGCGCCGGCCCTCCGAGGATTGCGGCTTTTCGCCGCACCCCGACACCGCCCAGATCACGGGCAGCGCAGCCAGCAGCCAGGCGCAGCGCCTCACGACTTCTTGCCCTGCGGTTGCGGTGTTGTGGTGCCGCCGGTGGCCGGCTTGCCGTAGGCCGGACCCCCGCCCCAGACTTCGCGGCCCTTGCCGCGCATCAGCACACGGTTGCGGAAGATGTCGGCCACCACGTCGCCGTCGCCACCGAGCAGTGCCTTGGTGCTGCACATCTCGGCGCAAGCCGGCAGCTTGCCCTCGGCCAGACGGTTGCGGCCGTATTTTTCGTTTTCGGCGGCGCTACCGTTGTCTTCGGGGCCGCCAGCACAGAAGGTGCATTTGTCCATCTTTCCGCGCAGGCCAAAGGTGCCATTGCTGGGAAACTGGGGCGCGCCAAACGGGCAAGCGTAAGAGCAATAACCGCAACCAATGCAGGTGTCCTTGTCGTGCAACACCACGCCTTCATCGGTGCGGTAGAAGCAGTCCACTGGGCACACGGCCATGCAGGGTGCATCTGAACAATGCATGCAGGCTACCGAGATGCTTTTCTCGCCCGCCACACCGTCATTCAAGGTCACCACGCGGCGCCGGTTCACGCCCCAAGGTACCTCGTGTTCGGCCTTGCAGGCGGTGACGCAGCCGTTGCATTCGATGCAGCGTTCAGCGTCGCAAATAAATTTCATTCGTGCCATGGCGTGGGCTCCTTACGCTGCGCGCTCAACCTGGCACACGGTGGTTTTGGTCTCTTGCATCATCGTCACGCTGTCATAGCCGTAGGTGGTGGCGGTGTTCACCGCCTCGCCACGCACGATGGGCGCTGCGCCCTTTGGATAGAACTGCAGCATGTCCACACCCTGCCAGCGGCCGGCAAAGTGGTACGGCATGAAGGCGGTGTCGGCACCCACCCGCTCCGTCACCATCGCCTGCACCTTGATGCGCGCACCGGTGGGCGTGGTCACCCACACGTCTTCGCCATTGCGTATGCCGCGGTCGTTGGCCGCCTTCGGGTTGATCTCGATGAACATGTTTTGCTGCAGTTCAGCCAGATAACGGTTCGACCGCGTCTCGTCACCGCCGCCTTCATATTCGGTCAAGCGCCCGCTGGTCAGGATGATCGGGAACTTCTGGCCGATGTCCTTGTTTTTCTCTTGCACCGACTTGAACAAGGTGGGCAAGCGCCAGAAGGCCTTCTTGTCGTCGTGGGTCGGGTACTGGGCCACCAGCTCGGGCCGGGTGGAATACAGCGGCTCACGGTGCTGCGGAATGGGGTCTGGGAAGTTCCACACCACGGCGCGTGCCTTGGCGTTGCCGAAAGGGTGGCAGCCGTGGTTTTTCATGGCCACGCGGATGATGGCCCCGGTGGGGTCGGTCTTCCAGTTTTTACCCTCGGCCTTCTTCTGCTCTTCTTCTGTCAGTTCGCCCCACCAGCCCAGTTTTTTCAGCAGCAGGTGGTCGAATTCCGGGTAGCCGGTGGTCAGGTCAGCACCTTTGGAATGCGAACCGTCTGCTGCCAACAAAGATTGGCCGTCACGTTCAACACCGAAGTTGGCGCGGAAGTTACCGCCGCCTTCCATCACATGCTGGGACGTGTCGTACAAAATGTGCGTGCCCGGGTGTTTCATCTCGGGCGTACCCCAGCATGGCCATGGCAGGCCGAAGTACTCACCGTCAAGCTTGTAGCCGGTTTCTTTGTCGATGCCGCCCTTGGCGCGCAGGGTGTTGACGTCAAAGACGTTCATGTTGCGCATGTGGGCCTTCAGGCGCTCAGGGCTTTGCCCCGTGTAGCCGATGGTCCAAACCGAGCGGTTGATTTCGCGCAGGATGTCTTCAGGCAAGGGTTCGTCCAGGCCCTTGATTTTCTGCATCTTGTAATTCTTGACCAGCTCTTTGCCGAAACCCAATTTGTCGGCCAACTGGTACATGATCATGTGGTCGCTGCGTGATTCGTACAGCGGGTCCATCACCTTTTCACGCCACTGCAGTGACCGGTTAGACGCGGTCACCGAGCCACTGGTTTCAAACTGCGTGCAAGCCGGAAGCAGGTACACCGCCCGCTTGGGGTTCAGGTCTTCGGCCTTGCCCGGCATGGCCGCCATGGCAGCGGTGGCCGAAGGGAACGGATCCACCACCACCAGCAGGTCCAGCTTGTCCATCGCCTGCTTCAGGTCCAGGCCGCGGGTCTGTGAATTGGGCGCGTGGCCCCAATAGAACATGCCGCGCAGGTTGCTGGGCTGGTCGATCAGTTCGTTCTTCTCCAGCACCGCATCAAACCAGCGCGAGATGGTCAGCCCCGGCTTGTTCATCATGCCCGGTGCGTACTGCTTTTTCATCCATTCAAAGTCCACGCCCCAGGCGGCGGCAAAGTGTTTGAACGAACCTTCGGCAATGCCGTAGTAGCCGGGCAGTGAGTCAGGGTTGGGGCCCACGTCGGTGATGCCCTGCACGTTGTCGTGGCCGCGGAAGATGTTGGCGCCGCCGCCACTCTTGCCCACGTTGCCCAGCGCCAACTGCAAAATGCACGAAGCACGCACCATCGCGTTGCCGATGGTGTGCTGGGTGTGCCCCACGCACCACACCAGCGTGCTGGGTCGGTTTTCAGCCATCGTCTTGGCGACCTGGTAAACCTCGGCCTCGGGCACACCCGTGGCTTCGAACACCTTGTCGGGGTGTCCACTTGGCCAAGACGTCTTCGCGCACCTTGTCCATCGCATAGACGCGCTCTTCGATGTACTTCTTGTCTTCCCAACCATTCTTGAAGACGTGGTACAGCACGCCGAACAGAAACGGAATGTCGGCTCCCGAGCGCATGCGCACGTACTGGTCGGCCTTGGCTGCCGTGCGGGTGAACCGGGGGTCCACCACGATCATCTTGCAGCCCTTTTCCTTGGCATGCAGCATGTGCAGCAAAGACACCGGATGTGCTTCAGCCGCATTGCTGCCGATGTACATCGCAGCCTTGCTGTTCTGCATGTCGTTGTATGAATTGGTCATCGCACCGTAGCCCCACGTATTCGCCACACCGGCGACTGTTGTGGAGTGGCATATTCGTGCCTGGTGATCGCAGTTGTTACTGCCCCAGAAGGACATCCACTTTCTGAGCAGGTACCCCTGCTCGTTGTTGCTCTTGCACGAACCGACGATGAAGATGCTGTCGGGGCCGCTCTCTTTTCGCAACTCCAGCATCCTGGCGCTGATCTCGGTCAGCGCCACGTCCCAGGTGATGCGCTCGTACTTGCCATTCACGAGCTTCATCGGGTATTTCAGGCGAAATTCACCGTGTGCATGGTCGCGCACCGCAGCGCCTTTGGCGCAATGGGCACCCATGTTGATGGGCGAATCAAACACCGGCTCTTGCCGCACCCAGACACCGTTTTCAACCACGGCGTCGATGGCGCAACCCACTGAACAGTGGGTGCAGACGGTGCGTTTGACCTCCACCTTGGCGGCAGCCGAAGTGCCCGCTGCAGAACTGGCGCTGCTGGCATCGGCCGCGTCGGCCTTGCGCACCAGGCTGAGCTGCGAGGCGGTGATGCCCGCCCCCAGCCCCAGACCGGAACGGCGCAAGAATTTGCGCCGGTCCATCGTGGGTATGGCGCGGGACAAGCCCCGCGCGAGTCCGTCAACCAGGGTGCGGGACAGCGGTGCCGCCCCCTCACCGGTTGACTTGCGTGTCAAGAGCATGGAGCCTCCTGTGGATTCAGCAGATGAAGGAAAAAAACAGCGGCCTGGCCGTGACGCGCAACTAGATGCGCGCCGTGGCGTAGTACTGCTTGACGTGATCGGTGAGCTGGTAGCCGCCCACTGCAGCCGGCGCGGCACTTTCAGCCGTTTTTGCAGCAACCAGAGGGCCGGTGTTCGCGCCACCCGGCAGTGCAGCAGCCACCACCGCCAGCGCGCCGGCAGCTCCAGCGCCTGCGAACACGGTACGTCTGTTGACGGCGGGAATGGTAGGCTGGGTCATCGCGCATGCTCCTGCGGGTTGGGATTAAAAGCCAGGCCACCAAGGAGCCTGTGGAACTCCCAGCAGATTACCACCCGGGTGCAGCCGCATCCTGCGGGCGGACCCTAGCCCGCGGCGACAATTTGTCGTCACAAACGTCACAGGCTGGCTTTCTGTGGGGCGCTGACTTGCGTGCAGTTGTGCCTGTGCACCCCATCGCAGCACGCCGTCAATAATCAAACGCTCATCCACCTCACAGCGCAGCCACCGTTGCAGACAACGTGATCATAGGAACCGCAGGACACATCGACCACGGCAAAACCTCGCTGGTGAAAGCGCTCACCGGCGTTGACACCGACCGCCTGAAAGAAGAAAAAGAGCGTGGCATCACCGTCGACCTGGGTTTTGCCTACAAAGCTCTGCCCGACGACGATGTGCTGGGTTTTGTCGACGTGCCGGGCCATGAAAAACTCGTGCGCAACATGCTGGCCGGTGCCACCGCGATTGACCACGTGATGCTGGTGGTGGCAGCCGACGACGGGCCGATGCCACAAACGCGTGAGCACCTGGCCATCCTGCACCTGTTGGGCTTGTCGCGGGGTGTGGTGGCGCTCACCAAAAGCGATCTGGTCAGCGCCGAACGGCTGGACGCTGCCTCGGCCGAAGTGCGCGGCATGCTCGCCGGCAGCACGCTGCAAGACGCTGCCATCGTGCCCGTGTCTACGGTGTCTGGGCAGGGCCTGCAGCCGCTGCTGCAGCACCTGGTGCAGGCGTCTGAAGAATTGCGTTCGCAGCCCGCACCCGGATTGAAAGCTCAGTTCAGGCTGGCCGTTGACCGCAGTTTTACCCTGGCAGGGGTGGGCACC
This sequence comes from Rubrivivax sp., assembly GCA_031398045.1. Classification (GTDB taxonomy): domain Bacteria; phylum Pseudomonadota; class Gammaproteobacteria; order Burkholderiales; family Burkholderiaceae_C; genus Rubrivivax. The sequence goes on along the minus strand of JANNMQ010000805.1, from coordinate 5,386 downwards.
GTCATCACAGGCACTGCGGTAGCGGGGCAAGTGGCCGTGGGCGACAAGCTCACCCTGTCGCCCAGCGGGCTGGATGTGCGGGTGCGCGGCATCCACGCGCAGAACCGGCAGACCACCAACGGGCAGGCCGGCCAGCGCCTGGCCCTGAACCTGGCAGGCGTCGAAAAAAATCAGGTACGGCGTGGTGACTGGGTGGTAGCCAGCGCGCTGCACGCGCCCACGCAGCGCATGGACGCTCGGGTACACCTGCTGGTGCACGAAGCGCGGCCGTTGGCGCATTGGACCCCTGTGCACCTGCACCTGGGCGCCGAAGACGTGGGTGCACGCGTGGTGCTGCTGGAAGGCAAGGCCATCGAACCCGGCCACAGCGCGCTGGTGCAGCTGCAGCTGGACCGTCCGATTGCTGCGCTGCATGGCGACCGCTTCATCCTGCGTGACCAATCGGCATTGCGCACGCTGGGCGGCGGATCGGTTGTTGATGCTTTTCCGCCCGCCACGCGCCGCCACCGCAGCCAACGCCTGGCCACGCTGGCTGCGCTGGAGCAACCCACCGCCACCCAGGCGTTGCAGAGCTGGTTGTTGCTGGAACCCACGGAGGGTTTGGACGCACAGACCTTTGCCAGGCAATGGAATCTGGACAGCAGCCAACGGCAAGCCCTGCTGAGCGCCGTGCCCCACCGCAGCATCACCGAAGCGGGCCGCGAGTTGTTGTTTGCGAACGGCCAGATTGAACGCTACGCCGCAGCCATCACTGCCCACCTGGGCGCTTTTCACCGCAAACAGCCCGACAGCCCTGGCGTGACGCAAGAACAGTTGCAGCGCGCCGTGCGCGACAAGCCCGCAGCTGGTGTGTTTGCGCTGCTGCTGCGGCAACTGGTCAACGATGGTGTGCTCAAGCGCAGCGGTGCGCACCATGCGCTGGCCAGCCATGACGCGTCACTGCAGGGCGCTGAAAAGCAGCTCTGGGAACGCATCAAACCTTGGTTGGACGAGGGCGGCATGCACCCGCCCCGCTTCAGCGACATGCTGCTGCGCGACCGCACCCTGCGCAAAGACCAGGTGCTGCGCGTGATGCAACGCCTGCAGCGCATGGGGCAGGTTCATCCGGTGGGCGCCGAGTACTTCATACAGACGCCGCACCTGGTGCAACTGGCTACGCAGGCCTATGCGCTGGCTGAAGCCGACCCCCACAAGCGCTTGAACGTGAAAGAGCTGCGCGAAGCCACGGGCATCAGCCGCCACCTGTCGGTGCCCCTGGTAGAGTACTTTGACGAGATAGGCCTGACCAAGCGCGACGAGGTAGGGCGCCATTTCCGCCACGACCCGCGCAAGGTGTTTGCAAGCTGAACGGCGTGAACGACGCTGGAGGAGCATCGTCCCCCGGTGGGGCGTCCGGTCTGCAAAACCGGGTGGGGCTGCCCTGCAGTCTCAGGTGGGTTCGACTCCCACGCTCCTCCGCCACCGCCCAAAGGCGCTTGCTCGAGCGCTGCAACCGCCGCCCATGAACGCCCCCACCCTCCGCCCGCCCGCCCTGGACAAACTGTTGGCCAGCGCTGAGCTGCGCGCATTGGCCGATGAGCATGGACGCGCTGCAGTGCTGAACACCGCGCGCGGCACACTGCAGCGCTGGCGCGCACAGGTGCCCAACGTCGCCTTCGACGTGGCGAACTTTGAAGCTGAATGCCGCACCGTGCTGGGCCAGCAGGCAGCCCTGGCGTTGCGGCCGGTATTCAACCTGACAGGCACCGTGCTGCACACCAACCTGGGCCGCGCGGTGATGGCGCCCGAGGCCATCGAAGCCGCAGTGGCCGTGATGCGCGGCGCGTCCAACCTTGAATACGACCTGTTGCGTGGCGCGCGCGGCGACCGCGACGATCACATCGAAGGCCTGCTGAAGGAACTGACCGGTGCCGAGGCCGCCACCGCCGTCAACAACAACGCCGCCGCCGTGCTGCTGGTTTTGGCGGCACTGGCTGACCGCAAGGAAGTGCCGGTGTCGCGCGGCGAACTCATCGAGATCGGCGGCGCCTTCCGCATCCCCGACATCATGAAGCGCGCCGGCGCCAAGCTGGTGGAGGTGGGCACCACCAACCGCACCCATCTGCGCGACTTTGAAGCGGCGCTGGGCCCGCGCACCGGCCTGGTGATGAAGGTGCATGCCAGCAACTACGCCATCCAGGGCTTCACCGCCAGCGTGCCGGCGGCCGAACTGGCCGCCCTGTGCAAGTTGCACGGCCTGCCTTTTGTTGAAGACTTGGGTGCCGGCACGCTGGTGGACCTGACACGCTGGGGCCTGCCGGCTGAACCCACGCCCGCGCAGGCCATCGCTGCCGGTGTCCATATCGTCACCTTCAGCGGCGACAAGCTGTTGGGCGGTCCCCAGGCTGGCCTCATCGTCGGCGACAAGGCCTTGGTACAGAAAATCAAAAAACACCCGCTGAAGCGTGCGCTGCGCCTGGACAAGATGACGATAGCCGCGCTGGAAGCCACGCTGAAGCTGTACCGCGACCCCGACCGCCTGGCGCAGCGGCTGCCCGTGTTGCGGCTGTTGACACGCAGCCAAAGCGAACTGACGGAGCTGGCGCAACGCCTGGCGCCCACGCTGGCGCAGGCACTGGGTGCACGGGCTCAGGTGCAGGTGCTGCCCTGCAAAAGCCAGATCGGCAGTGGTTCATTGCCAGTCGACCGTTTGCCCAGCGCCTGCCTGGCCATCGGTGCGCCCGCCAGAAGCGCACGGGCGGGCAGCTTCCCAGACCGCCTGGCTGCCGCGCTGCGCAATTTGCCGGTGCCGGTGATAGGCCGTGTCGAAGACGCACAGTTGAAGCTGGATCTGCGCTGCCTGCACGGCGCCGCGGCTGAAGCCGAATTTGTCAGCCAAATAGCGCTGCTGGCGCAGGCCCGCTTCTAAGCAGGGTTGTGGGGGCGTTCCAAGCCCAGAACCTTGGCCGGCCGCCAATCAAACCGGGCCCGGGCCCAGCTCGTCCGCCGCTTGGTCCAGCAACTCGTCGTCCAGCAACCCCAAGGCGCGCGCCGTTTGAATCTTGCGCTGCCGTGCCAGCGGCGATTGCCCCAGTTCCAGCACCTCGTCCAGCGGCACTTCCAGGCCATCGGATTGCCGAAAGTGCGGATCGGCAAAAAACAACTTTCGCAGCGCCGCGTTGCGCACCCGTTCATCCACACCGGGCGCAGTGAAAGCGGCGTAGTTGGAATCGGGCGTCAGGTGCGCCACGTCGTCCATGGTGGGCGGTCGGTCGGGTTCAGCCACCGCGGCCTCCTTCAGCGTCGGCGCTCGGTGCGACCTTGGCGTGTTGTTCGCGTTCCTCAGGGCTCAGAAACGACATCGCGCGCACCTTGCGGCCGGTGTCGGGCCTGAAGTTTGCGTTGGTGTACACACGCAGCCACTCACAAAGTTCGGCATCCAAAGGCACGTTTTCCACCACCTCTTCGGCCGTCATGCGGCGGTCGGCTTCGATGTAAGACAGGCTGACGCCGGTGAGTTGCAGCCGCGACGCGTCTGCAGCGTCCACCACCCAGGACACGAACCAGACCGGGCGGCCCGATGTGAGGTTCAGGAAGTAGCCCTTGCATTCGTCAGCAAACAGCTCAAGCCTGAAACCGGGATACAGCCAGCGTGACGTCTTGCCATCATCGTGCAGGCAGCGCGGCTGGGTGCCAAAAGCACCCTCGTCGGGCAGCACTTCCACCAGCCTGAACGACCAGTCCTCCCACGAGTTGGGCTGCGCCACGCGGTCGATCACCACGGCCACCTGCAGGGCTTGCCGCGGCTTCAAGGGGGCTGCTGGAGGGTCGGTGCTGTGCATGCTGGCAGTCTAGCGCTGCCTGTGCATCTTGCCTGCGCGCAGCCGGGCGTCCACATTGTTTGCCGCAGGGCGAGTGGGTGTCTGCGCGCGACAGATTGTCGCGAACGCAGCACCCTGCGCACCCGTATGCACGGGGCGATCCTGCTGCGGCTGTCTGCCTGCGCCACCTAAAATGCAGTTTTCTTGGTGAAGCGCTCCTGCGCCCGGCGCAGCATTCCATGCCGACCGAAGTCGAAGACAGCGGGTTTCTCTCGCGGTGGTCACGCCGCAAGGCGCAGGTGCGGCTGGCCGTACCTTCACCTTCAACTTCACCTGCAGCCACATCTGCACCCGTGGCCGAGCCCGCTGCTCCTGTGGCCTTGGCAACAGCGGTCACACCAGCAATGGCACCCGGTGCACAGCTGTCACCCGTGGGCCTCACCCGGCCTGCTGCCCTTGAAGCCGCAAACGGCCCGGCGCAGGCTTCTGAACACACTGCGGCGCAGCCCGCGCCGCCATCGCCTACTCTGGCCGACGTGGCAGCGCTGACACGCGACTCCGACTATTCGCCTTTCATGGCGCGGGGTGTGCAGCCGGATGTCAAAAACGCTGCGCTTGGCAGGCTTTTCACCGACCCCCATTTCAACGTCATGGACGGGCTGGACGTCTACATCGACGACTACGGCAAACCCGACCCCCTGCCCCCCGGCATGCTGCGCCAGATGTTGCAGTCGCACGTACTGGGCTTGTTTGACGACGAAGACGAAAAGAACAAACCCCTGCGGGTTGAATCCGCGTCTGCACAGGCCTGCGAAACAGCGCCACCCACCGAACTCCCTGCCGATGAAAACACTGATCTGCAACTGCAACCAGACGATGGCGCTGGACGCGCCGGCCTTGCGCCAGGCGCTGGCAAAGACGCCGGGTGCACACACTGACGGGCTCGACACCGTCCACACACTGCTGTGCCGCCGCGAGGCACCGGCCTTCCAACGTGCGGCCAAAGCCACCAGCGCCAGCGGCGACGAACTGCTGGTGGCTTGCACCCAAGAAAGCCGCCTGTTCCTGGAACTGAACCAGGCCACTGAGGGCGCAGCTTCGGTCACTGAGCGGCCGATACGTTTTGTCAACATCCGCGAAACCGCAGGCTGGACGCGCGACAAAAACAGCCCCACGCCCAAGATGGCCGCGCTGCTGGCGGTGGCGCAGTTGCCTGTGCCGCAGCCGGTAACCACCGTCAGCTACCGGTCGGCCGGCTGCTGCCTGGTGGTGGGGCCTGCCGAAGCCGCAGAGCGTGCGGCCGGTTTGCTGCAAGACAAGCTGGACGTCACGGTGCTGGTCACCTCCACGGGTGGCACACTGGCCCAGGTGCATGGCCGCGCCACGCACACCGGCGAGCTGCGGCGCCTGACCGGTTGGCTGGGCCAGTTTGATGCCGAATGGGCGCACACCAACCCCATCGACACCGACCTGTGTACGCGCTGCAATGCCTGCATCGATGCCTGCCCTGAAGGTGCCATCGGACTGGACTACCAGGTGAACCTGGCGGCCTGCAAAAGCCACCGCGACTGTGTGCGTGTGTGCGA
>JANNMQ010000804.1:0-3116 GCA_031398045.1 Rubrivivax sp. | reverse complement strand
CGCCATTCAAAGGCGCTGACAACACCCAGCAATTCGCGCAGCGCCACCACGCTGTGGGGGGCAACTGCGGGACCTCCTTCGGCATGCACAAGCCCGGCATCGGCAGGGCCCCAGGCCTGCAGGCAAGCCAGCCGCAGATTGGGCGCACGGCGCAGCGTGATGCTGTAGTCGGCCTGCAGCGGTATCAACAGTTGGGCCAGCACGCGTGCACGCTGGCCTTGCGCCTGACGGTGGCGGTGAAAGGCTGCCGCCGGGTCAGCCCGCACAGGCTGCGCAGCAAGGCCCGCTGTATCAACCGGCACCGCCTTTTTGGGTGCGTCTTGCCGGCGCGCTGGGCGGTCGGCACGGCGCGTCAGGGCCTGCAGCAGATGGCGCGCATTGTTGAAGTCACCCTGCCACAGCAGCGCGGTGCCTTCACAGGCCAGGCGGTAAGCGGTGTTGGCCGGCAGGGTGTCGTCAGCCACCACCACGTGGGCGGGTGGTGGGCTGCCGCGTTCAGAACGCCACAGCGCGTGGTGTGTGGTTTGGCCCTGATGCCATGCAATAGACGCTGGTAACTCGGTCACGGGCAGAGCTACACCTCGCCGCCAAACTTCTTGATCAGGTTGTCGATGTACTTCTCGACCAACTTTTCAAATTCACCCCGCACCACCGGCACCACCACCATCTTCATCAAACCAGGCAGTGGCACATCCACGGTGCCGTTGATCTTCAGTTCCACCGCCGTGCCCTTCTTCTGCTCGGCAAGCTTCCAGCTGCCGCTGACCAGCGCGTTGCCTTCGCCCTTCACCGGCGTCCACACCACTGAACCCTTGGCACGGTTGCTGACGTATTTGCTGGCGTACACGGTCTGGATGTTGACCTGCGCGGTGCCCACCTTGGCCATCTCCCAGCGGTAGACACCCCCCCCCAAGTCGACCAGCTGGTCCACCTTGGGGAAAAAACTGGCCGAGGTGGGCACGTCACTCAAGATGTCGAACACGTCTTTGATGCCCGCCTTCACGGTAAATTCGTAACCCAGGTCGATGTCAACAGTAACGGCCATGGCAATGCTCCTGAAAGGAAGTGGTGCAGCTGTGTGCGGGTGAATGGGCGGGCAGACTGGTTGTGCAGACCGTGTCAGCTGTTTTCCTGCCCCGGCCAGGGCAGCATCAGTGTCAACCACAGCAGCTTGGTGAATTCAGGTTCAAAGCGGTCGATGATGTCTTGCGGGTTGGGGCACAGTTGCTGGTCGGTGATCAAACCAAACTGCACCCCGCCACCATAACTGAGGATGGACACACCGACCCCGATATTCCCCGACGCCGGCACCCAGAACATGTTTTGCCGCAGTGTGCTGCCGCAAAACTTCAGCGGCACGGCAGGGCCGGGCACGTTGGTCATCACGGCGGTGGCTTTCTTGGCAAACATACCCAGCACAGCATCTTGCACCGGCTTGATGAACAGGCCGCTGAGCGACAGCACTGCAAAGGCCAGCAGCGGCTGGTAGCTGCCTTTCAATTCAGCCATGCGGCGGCGCAAGGCATACACCCGTTGCACTGGGTGGGCTATGCCGATGGGCAGCACCAGCGGCGCCAGCCCAAAGCGGTTGCCCAGTTGCCAGGCCTTTTCAAGCGGACGCAGATTCACCGGCACCATGGCACGGATCTCCTTGCCTGCCGGGTCTTGCCCCTGAGACTGCAAGTAGCCGCCTATGGCACCTGCCACACACGACAACAACACGTCGTTGATGGTGCAGCCCAAAGCCTTGCCGATGGTTTTCACTTCGTCCAGTGACACCGGTTCGCTCCAGGCCACCACCTTTTTGCCGCTGGGCTGGCCTTTCAGCAGCGTGGGTGAATCGTCGGGCATCAGGGCCAACGCGGCGACGTCGTTCACCACCTTCAGCCCGCTGCGCGCCATATCCAGGCTGCCCAACAAAGGCTGCTGCGGGTTGGCCAGCATGTCGATGCTTTTGGCCATGCCACCCCCATACATGCCGATGGCCTTCACCGTCAGGTCGGTCAGCGGCTTCAGCACCGCGTCGCTCAGCCAGTCGCTTTCATGCGCTTCATCGGGCTTTGCACGCTTTTTGCGTTTGGGTGGGTCGGCGCCGCCGTCGGTGATGCTCATCATCACCGAAATCAATGCGATGCCGTCTCCGATGCAGTGGTGGATGCGCGCCACCAGCGCACTGCCCCCTTCGTAGTTTTCGATCAGGTGAAATTGCCACAGCGGCCGCGCCGGGTTCAGCGGCGTTACCGCCAATTCACCACACAGACGCTGCAGCGCGTGGCGTTCGCTTTCGCCGGGCTCAGGGAGCAAGTGCACCGGCTGCACATGGTGCTGGATGTCGAACTGGTCGTCAGCCACCCAGTGTGCGCCCATGGAATCAGCTACAGCCTTTTGGCGAAAGCGGTCGTACTTCAGCAGCTTGTCGCCAATGCGGTCGCGCAGGGTTTGCAATGCCAGCGCCGGTGTCAGCAGCCAGACGCCGACGATCATCATCAAGTTGACGTCGTTGTCCATGCGCAGCCACGCGGTGTCCACGCGTGACATGCGTTCGACGTCGGCCATTGGGGGTTCTCCTGGTTTTTACGCGATTCTGGCCCGGTGACGATGCTGGGTAACATGGGCTTTCGTCAAGTTCAGACTTTCACCCACTTTTGTTCTAAAGGAGCCCCGCCATGGCCACATCCAAAACCACCTTTGAAGCTGCCGTTGCGGCCAGCAAGCAACTGCCGGAAAAACCCGACAACATGACTTTGCTGAAGATCTACTCGCTGTACAAACAAGCGACCGAAGGTGACGTGGAAGGCAAGCGCCCCGGCTTCACCGACATGGTGGGCCGCGCCAAATACGATGCCTGGGCGGGTGTCAAAGGCAAGACCAAAGACGATGCAATGCAGGAATATGTCGACCTGATTGAATCGTTGAAGGTTAGAGAATATGTAAACCCTCTCTCAGACCGCAGTCCACACGGTTTTTTCTCTTTTCTGGATAAAAAAACACCGGTTCGTGTACTCGGAATTCAATCCGGGTGTACTCGGTATTCATTTCCAGAGAGGAGACCACATGGTTACACAACTCACCCTTTCCCGGCCCAATGGCCCGCCCGCTGCGGGCCGATCGGTTTC
>JANNMQ010000787.1:0-2207 GCA_031398045.1 Rubrivivax sp. | reverse complement strand
CTGACCGAAGAACCTGAAGGTACGGTCCCAGGCCTGCTGCGCCCAGGCCGGGTCGTAGTGGGTCTGCGGGATGCGGCCCGCACCCACCGCCGTCTCGTTCGCGAACCCATGCTGGGCGAGATAGCGGTAAAAATCGAAGTTCACGCCACCCTCGCGCAGCTTGCCTTCCAGTTGATCGATGGTGGCGATCGCAAAGAACTCGTCCTGCGTGGCCCAGTGCCCCTGCACCGGCACCTTGATCTTGCTCGCATCGATGTATTCCAGCGGCGGGCAGCCATACCAGACCACCCCGGCGTCGACTTCGGGCGCCATGCACAGCGTGAGCAGCGTCAACGCGCCGCCCATGCAAAAGCCGGTCACGCCCACTTTGCCGCCGTTGGCCTTCAGGTATTGCACCGCGCCCCGCACGTCTTGCGACGCCGCATCGCCGAAGTTCAGGCCCGTCATCAGGTGGTGCGCTTCTTCGGCGTCCAGCGTGCTTTTGCCGCGGTACAAATCGGGCACCAGCGCGCGGTAACCGGCACCGGCAAAACGGTCAGCCACACCGCGTATCTGATCGTTCAGCCCCCACCATTCCTGTATCACCACCAGGCCCGGTGCACCTGCAGGCTGCGCCGGTTCAGCCAAATAGCCCTGCATAGGGCCACCATCGGGGCGCTTGAATTCCACTGTTTTGCCCATGGGCTTGTGCTCCTTGCGTTGTGTCTGGTCGGCGCTAGAGTAGCTGCTCCGTGAACGCCGTCAATCGGTGCGCCCGATTAGCCTTCAGCCATTAGCCAGGAGCAAGTCAGCATGCCCAGTCTCAACGTCAATGGCCAGGTGCGTGAGCACAACGCCGAGGCCGACACGCCGCTGTTGTGGGTGATCCGCGAACAGCTGGGTCTGACCGGCACCAAATACGGTTGCGGCATCGCGCAGTGCGGGTCTTGCACCGTGCACATCGACGGCGCACCCGTGCGCAGCTGCGTGCTGCCGGTGTCGGCGGTGCAGCCCAACCAGAACATCACCACCATTGAGGGCCTGTCGCCTGACAACACCCATGCGCTGCAAAAAGCCTGGGTGGCCAACGACGTGCCACAGTGCGGTTACTGCCAAAGCGGCATGCTGATGGCGGCGGCGGCACTGTTGAAGGACAAACCGCGCCCCACCGACGCCGACATCGACGCCGCCATCACCAACATCTGCCGCTGTGGCACTTACAACAGGGTGAGGGCAGCGATCAAACAAGCGTCGGGTGAGATCAAGTCGGCCGGGCTGGACATCGTGCACGTGGTGAGGAGCGTCTGACATGCAACACACATCCAACACGGCGTTAAGCCGGCGTCAATTTCTGGGCACCTCAGCGGCCGGCGCTGCGGGCCTGAGCTTGGCCACCGGCTCCCTGGTTTTTGGTTTTGCCACTGAAGCCGCTGCGCAGGGATTGCCGCCCGAAGTCAACGCTTGGGTGGTGGTGCAGCCTGACGAAAAAGTCATCATCCGCATCGCTCGCAGCGAAATGGGCCAGGGCACGCTGACCGGCCTGGCGCAGATGGTGGCCGAAGAGCTGGAGTGCGACTGGGCCCGTGTAAGCACCGAATATCCCACCCCCGGCGCCAACCTGGCGCGCAAGCGCGTGTGGGGCAACTACAGCACCGGCGGCAGCCGCGGCATCCGCGAAAGCCAGGACTACGTGCGCAAGGGCGGCGCCGCTGCACGCATGATGCTGGTGCAGGCGGCTGCCGACGAATGGAAAGTGCCAGCGGCCGAATGCAGCGCTGCTGCTGGCGTGATCACCCATGCCGCATCGGGCCGCCGCATCAGCTACGGCAAGGTGGCCACCGCCGCCGGCAAGCTGACAGCGCCCACCGACGTCAAGCTGAAAGACCCAAAAGACTGGAAGCTGGTGGGCAAGCGCATGGCGCGGCTTGACACGGTGGAAAAAACCAACGGCAAGCAGATCTACGGCGCTGACCTGCAAATGCCCGGCCTGCTGAACGCGTCGATCCGGGCCTGCCCCGTGTTTGGTGGCAAGGTGCGCAGCTTTGACCCCGCCAAGGTGGCCGGCATGCCTGGCGTGAAAAAGGTGGTGCAGGTGGGCGACAACGCGGTGGCCGTGGTGGCCGACACCTGGTGGCGTGCCCAGAAAGCTGTGCAAGCACTGCCTGTGGATTGGGACCTGGGTGTGCACGCCGGTGCGCAGCAAAGTGCCATCAACGCCACCATCAAAG
>JANNMQ010000743.1:0-2647 GCA_031398045.1 Rubrivivax sp. | reverse complement strand
CTGTCCACGGACAACCACATCAAGCCAGCGTGCTCTTCGATGTCCAGTGGCGACCCGGCAAAGCTGTGGTGGCGGCCCGATTCTTTGGCCCACAGCCAGGTGCGCACCGCCAGCACGGCTTCATCAAGCCAGCGCACGCCGATGTGCGGCGCAAACCGGGTGACAGCAAAAACAAGGGCCAACGCCAGGTACAGCAGCGGCAAACCGATGCCCAGCAGATGTGAAACGCCCAGCACCGCAGCGATGCTGGCGCCGATGACAGCAGCTTGTTTCAGGCGCTGCCGGGTGGCGCTGCGGGCGCCTGCAGGTCGATGGGCGTTTGGCATCGCTGGGCTGAATGGAGCGTGCTGGCTGGTTCAGCGCGACGCGCGCTGTGCCAATGCCTGCAGCAACTGCAGCCCTTGTGGCCAGTCGCCCAGGCCGCTGTCGGCATTCAAGTGGCCCGCACCAGGCAGCTGCAGCACCGGCGCGCTCCAATCGGCCGCCAGTTCGCGCCCACGTTCGGGGGCGCAAAAAGGGTCGTTGGTGCTGACCACGGCCTGCGCTGCAAAGGGCAGACGCTGGCGCACCGGCTGGCGCCAGCCGGCCAGTTGCGGCGGCATGTCGGCGCGCGCTGTGTCGGGCGGGGCCACCAGCAACGCGGCCCGCACGCGCGCGCTATGCTGTGTATGCGCAGCCCAGGCCGCCACCAAGTGGCAGCCCAGGCTGTGCGCCACCAGGAGCAGAGGCTGCGTATCGGGCTGGGCCAGTACCGCCTCTTCCAGCTGCGCCATCCAATCACCCCGGCGCGGCCATTGCCAGTCAGCTTGCTGCACACGCTGAAAGCCGTACAGCGCCTCCCAGCGGCTTTGCCAATGATCAGGCCCCGAGTTCAGCCACCCCGGCAACAACAACACACGCAGCGGTTCATTGAAGATGGCGGGCATTCCCTTATCCTTGTCGGCCGCTGCACCGTGCAGCGCCATCCAGCAGAAAGCGCACGATCATGACATTCCAGGTGTTTGTTGACGGCCAGGAAGGCACCACAGGGCTGCGCATCCACGAATACCTGGCGCAGCGGGCGGATGTGAACGTGCTGCGCATTGCACCCGAGCTGCGCAAAGACGCGGCAGAACGCGCACGTTTGCTGAACGCGGCCGACGTGGCTTTTTTGTGCTTGCCCGACACAGCGGCCAAAGAAGCCGCCGCACTGGTGACCAACCCCAACACCTGCCTGATCGACGCCAGCACCGCGCACCGCACCGCGCCGGGCTGGGCTTTTGGCATGCCCGAGCTGGCACCCAGCCAGCGCGTGGCCATCCGCCAGTGCAAACGCATTTCCAACCCCGGCTGCCACGCCAGCGCTTTCATCCTGCTGATGCGCCCGCTGGTGGACGCCGGCCTGGTGCCCGCCAACCATGCAGTGACCGCGACTTCCATCACCGGCTATTCAGGTGGTGGCAAGAAAATGATTGAACAATACCAAGCCAATGCGGCTTCAAACGCTGAGCCTGCGCTTACTTCGCCCAGGCCCTATGCATTGACGTTGGTGCACAAACACGTGCCCGAGATGATGGCGCACACGGGTTTAAAGGTGGCGCCCATCTTTATGCCGATGGTCAGCAATTTCTACAAAGGCCTGGCGGTGATGGTGCCGCTGCAGGCGGGTGCCTTGGGCACCACGCCCGAAGCGCTGCACGCCGCGTTGGTGGCGCGCTATGCCGGCGAGCGCTTCATCCGTGTACAAGCCTTGCGTGACCCTGTGACGCTGGAAGGCGGTTTTTTTGACGTGCAGGGCTGCAACGACACCAACTTTGTCGACCTTTTCGTTTTTGCCAACGACACCCAAGCGGTATTGGCCGCGCGCCTGGACAACTTGGGCAAAGGCGCTAGCGGCGCTGCTGTGCAAGCCATGAACGTGCACCTGGGGGTGGACGAGGGTCTGGGGCTGTAGAAGGCTGGCTTGGCGCGGTGGACACCACCGGTTCGTGCACAGGCTACGGACTGGGCCGCTGCCGGTAGTGGTAGCGGTAGCCTTCCACAAAACCCAGCCGCTCGTAGATGCGACGCGCGGGGTTGTCACTTTCCACTTGCAAATAGCCAGTAGCTGCACCTTCACAGGCTGCCAGGGAAAGCAGGCGCTTACACAGCAAGGTGGCCAGGCCCTGCTTGCGGGCATCGGGGTGGGTATAGACGTCGTACAAACCCACCAGGTCAGCTTCGCGCGCAAACTGGCCGCAAACCAGAGTTTGGCCATCGGATGCGCGCTGGATGGCGTAACCCTGGTAAGGCACCGGCGACATCAACAGCCGCTGCGCATGGGCCTGGCGCTGCTCGTAGGGGCTGGCGCGCAAGGCGCCGACGGTGAGTGCGTACTCGTCGGCGGGCAGTCGCACCCACTTCAGGTCGGGCGGCAGCGGTGATAGCGGCTGCGGGGCTTTGCCGGCAACAGCCGCAAGCGTTGGATTGACCATCACGCAGGTGTTGTCCGCCACCGTGTACCCGCGTTCAGCCAGCGTGGCATCCAGTCCCGGCGGCTGGGTGAAGCGGGTGATGCGCAGTACCAGCGGCAGGCCGGCCTGGGCATACACGTCATGGGCCAGGCGCAGTTTGTCGGCCAGCGGCAGGCGACCCTGCGCCACGGCATTGATGCAGCGCGCCCGTTTGG
>JANNMQ010000692.1:0-1508 GCA_031398045.1 Rubrivivax sp. | reverse complement strand
AGCGGTCGCCCAAGCCTTCGGGAACGTGGTGCACGGGAGGGTCTGCAGCGTCCGCATCGGCGCGGCTGGTCGTCGTTGTCATGAAGGCTCCACGAGCGCGAAAAAGCACCCGACACCGCCCGTTGTACCTTGCTGGCGAGTGTTCGTCTGTACATTCAGGTTTCCCCGTAACCGGGTCGGCGCTGATGGCAACGCTGCCGTCCGTCGCACCAGCCGCCCCTCCATGTACCAACGCATCCTCGTGGCCGCAGATGGTTCACAACTTTCGAAGAAGGCGGTGCGCAGCAGCATCGAACTTGCATCGTCGCTCGGCGCCGAACTGGTGGTGCTGAATGTGGTTCCCCGCTATCCGATGAGCTACTTCGAGGGTGGCCTGTCCATCTCACCGGAAGACGTCGGCCGCATCGAGACGCACTGGGCCGGGGCGGCGCAAGAAATCGTCGACACCGTCCTGCGGGCTGCCACGGCCAAGGGCATCACCGGCAAAGCGGTCGTCATGCGCTCGGACCTCGTTGCAGAGTCGATCGTCGGTGCCGCCAAGAAACACAACTGCGACCTGATCGTGATGGCCTCGCACGGGCGCAAGGGGCTCAAGCGCGTGCTGCTGGGCAGCGAAACCCAGAACGTCCTGACGCACAGCCACATCCCGGTGCTGGTCTTGCGCTGACGATCAGCTTCTCCGGGCCTGGGAAGGGCGCAGACAGTCCCTTGGCTGGCGTGCGCCGCCAGACAGACCGCAGCCTCGCGGCACGGTAGCATGCGGCGTGCGCCCCATGGCGCTTCGGAGACTCGACATGAAGATACTTTTGCCAGTGGACGGCAGCGAATTCACCAAGCGCATGCTGGCCTACATTGCGGCCCACGGCGAATTGCTGGGTCCAGGCCACGACTACACGGTGTTCACTGCCGTCCCATCGGTTCCTGTGCATGCCACCCGATTCATCGATGGCGCGACGATCAACGACTATTACAGGGAGCAGGCGGAAGAAGTGCTCAAGCCGGTGCGAGCATTTGCGCAGCAGCATGGCTGGAAGGCTGATTTCGTCCATGTCCACGGCCGGGCCTCGGACTCCATCGCCACCTTTGCCCAGCAAAAGAAGGTCGACCTGATCGTGATGGGAGCCCACGGCCACTCTGCACTGGGCAGCATGGTGCTGGGGTCGGTGGCCAGCGGCGTGCTGGCGCGATGCACGGTACCCGTGCTGCTGATCCGCTGAGCGCTACGCCGTCAGAAGCAAGTCGGTCTGCCGCGCAGACTCCTAGCACTGGATCGGGTTGCGGCAGAACCGGGCCAGCTCGCTCACCACGCTGCGCCCCGCCACGGCGTTCTTCGCCCGCGCACCGACGTCCAGGCTGAGCTTCATCTCGTACTTGCGGAAGAACTCGTCGAACAGCTCGCCGCCCAGCGTGCCCCAGGCCGTCAACGAATCGGTGGCGGGATCGTGGGTGAGCAGGACGGCGCACAGCGGTTGGGGCGCCGGTCCAGACAGCACCTGGGCGCCGCGGGC
>JANNMQ010000611.1:0-1673 GCA_031398045.1 Rubrivivax sp. | reverse complement strand
GTGGCGCCCAGCGGGTGCCCCATGGCGATGGAGCCGCCGTTGACGTTCACGCGGTCCAGACCCACACCCAGGTCGCGCGCGGTTTTCATTGGCACCACGGCAAAGGCTTCGTTGATCTCGAACAAGTCAATGTCAGCCGCTTTCATGCCCGCCTTGGCCAGCGCTTTGTGGCAGGCGGGTGTGGGGCCGGTGAGCATGATGGTCGGTTCGCTCCCGATTACCGCAGCGCTGCGGATGCGCGCGCGCGGTTTCAGGCTCGCCATGCGGCCGGCTTCAGCATTGCCGACCAGCATCAGCGCAGCGCCATCGACGATGCCCGATGAATTGCCCGCGTGGTGCATGTGGTGGATACGTTCCACCGTGGTGTAACGGCGCAGCGCAGTGGCGTCAAAACCCATCTGGCCCATCGCTGCAAAGCTGGCATCCAGCTTGGCCATGGCTTCCAGCGTGGCGTTGGGCCGAATAGTTTCGTCTTCGGCCAGCATCAGCAGGCCGGCGATGTCGTGCACCGGCACGATGGACCGTTTGAAGTGGCCTGCAGCACGCGCCGCTGCCGCACGCTGGTGCGACTGCAACGCAAAGGCATCGACATCGGCACGGCCCCAGCCTTCCAACGTGGCAATCAGATCAGCACCCACGCCCTGCGGAACGAAGCCTGTTTTCTGGTTCACGCGCGGGTCCATCACCCACGCGCCGCCGTCGCTGCCCATGGGCCAGCGGCTCATGCTTTCCACGCCGCCGGCCACCACCAGGTCCTCCCAGCCGCTTTTCACCTTGGCGGCGGCCAGGTTCACACTTTCCAGGCCGCTGGCGCAGAAGCGGCTTTGGGTGACCCCCGCCACCGTCTGCGCCCATTCGGCGTCCAGCACCGCCGTGCGCGCGATGTCGGCACCCTGCTCGCCCACCGGCGTCACGCAGCCCAGCACCACGTCGTCCACCAGCGCGGTGTCGAGCTGCAGCCGCTGCTGCAGCGCCTTGAACAAGGTGCGCAGCAGCCACACCGGCGCCGCCTGGTGCAGGCTGCCGTCCTTTTTGCCCTTGCCACGAGGCGTGCGCACGTGGTCGTAGATGAATGCGTCTGACATGGTGTGCTCCTTGATGGGCCCGGGCTACATGCTGCGCGCAGCCAGTTCTTTCATGATCTCGTTGGTGCCGCCGTAGATGCGCTGCACGCGGGCGTTCACGTACAGCTCGGCGATGGGGTATTCCATCATGTAGCCGTAGCCGCCAAACAGCTGCAGGCATTCGTCCATGACCTTGCCTTCCTGCTCGCTGACCCAGCTCTTGGCCAGCGCGGCACGGGCCGCGTCCAGTTCTCCGGCCAGGTGCGACACCATGCAGGCATCGACAAAAGCACGCGCGGCCAGCACCGTGCTTTGCACCTCGGCCAGCTTGAAGCGTGTGTTCTGGAAGTCCCACAGCGGCTTGCCGAAGGCCTGGCGCTGTTTCACGTAGGCCAGCGTTTCATCCAGTGCACGCTCCATCGCGCCCACGCCCTGCAGCGCGATGATCAAGCGCTCCTGCGGCAGCTGCTCCATCAGCTGGAAGAAGCCACGGCCTGGCACGCCGCCCAACAAGTTGGCTGCAGGCACGCGAACATCGTCGAAAAACAGTTCGCTGGTGTCCTGCGCCTTCAGGCCCACCTTGTCCAGCAGGCGGCCGCGCCTGAAACC
>JANNMQ010000582.1:0-2635 GCA_031398045.1 Rubrivivax sp. | reverse complement strand
CAGCAAGGCGGCCTGCATGGCGTCGCGCTGCGCTTTGTAGCGTGCGCGGATGGTGGGCACGTGGTCGCGCAGGAAGCCGTCTTTGATAACCTCAAACACCACCCGCTGGTTGAAGCCGGGTGTGTGCAGGTCGGCCGCCTGCTTGGCCTGCAGCAGCTTGGGATACAACACCTGAGGCGCCACCAAATAGCCCAACCGCAAGCCGGGTGCCAGCACCTTGGAAAAGCTGCCCAGGTAGACGGCACCACCGCCATTTGCACCGCCTTTTGCACCGTTTCCGCCCACACCCAGCGTGGCCGCCAGCGGGGGCGGTGGCGGCGCATCGAACCACAGGTCGCCATACGGGTTGTCTTCAACGATCGGCAGGCCCGCTTGCAGGGCGGCTGCGGCCAAGTCCAGCCGTCGCTGCGCACCCAGGCAACGGCCACTCGGGTTCTGGAAATTGGGCAGCAGGTACATGAAACGCGCGCTGTGTGCAGCAGCCGCTGCCAGACCGGCCGCGGTGGGGCCTTCGTCGTCGCCGGGCACGCTGAAGAAATCAGCCTCATAGGGCGCAAAGGCCTGCAGCGCACCCAGGTAGGTGGGTGATTCCACGGCCACGGTGCTGCCGGGGTCGATCAGCACTTTGCCCACCAGGTCCAGCCCTTGCTGCGAACCGGTGGTGATCAGCACCTGGCCGGCATCACAGCGCAGGCCTTGCGACGACAGCTCGGCCGCCACCCATTCGCGCAGCGGGCCGTAGCCTTCACTGGCGGCGTACTGCAACGCTTCACGCGGCTGCTCGCGCAGCACACGCGCGGTGGCTTCTTGCATGGCGGCCACCGGAAAGCTGTCGGCCGAAGGCAGGCCGCCGGCCAGGCTGATGATGCCCGGCCGCTCGGTGATCTTCAGGATCTCGCGAATGGTGCTGGGGTTCAGGCGCGATGCGCGGCGGGCCAGGGTCCAGTTCATCTCTGTTTCTCCGTGAGGGTGGGTTGCTGGGTGACGGTCTGGCGTGCCACCGGCATCCGCCGGCCCACAAACACCACCGCAATCACGGCCAGCGAAAACACCAGCGTCAGCGGCTGCAGCGTTTCACCCAGCACCGGCACTGCAAACAGCAGCGCCAGAAAAGGCTGCACCAGCTGCACCTGGCTGACGCGCACCACCCCGCCCAGCGCCAGCCCGAGGTACCAGGCAAAAAAGCCCATCCACATCGAAAACACCGACACATAGGCCAGGCCCAGCCAGGCGCCGGGCGTGGCCGGCTGCTGCGGCCACAGCCACAACGCCACCGGCAAGGTCAACGGCAGGCTGCCCACCAGCAGCCAGCTGATGACCTGCTGCGCCGGCATAACCGCTGACGCCCGTGCGCCTGCCACGTAGCCGGCCGAACCGATCAACACCGCCAACAGCAAGTAGCCGTCGGCCAGACTGAGGCGGCCGCTGCCCTGCCAGGCGGCAAAAGCCAGCACCAGCGCACAACCCAGCAGGGCGCAGGTCCAGAAACCCAGCGAGGGCCGCTGACGCAGCACCAGCGCGCCCACCACTGCGGTGCCCAGCGGCATCAGGCCGGTGACCACGGCCGCGTGCATGGCGTCCACCTGGCGCAGCGCCAAAGCCAGGAACAGGGGGAACCCCACCACCGTGCACAAGGCACACAACGCCAGCGCGGGCCACTGCGCACGCGGCGGTCGCGGTGCCCGCACCGCCAGCAGGTACACCACGCTCAACAGGCCCGCCAACGCAGCGCGGCCGGCGGTGACAAAGGCCGGTGGCAGCTGCGGCGCGCTGGTGTCGCCCACAGCCAGGCGGGTCATGGGCAACGTCATCGCAAAGATGGCCACGCCCAGCACCCCCAGCAACAGGCCGCGCGTGACGTCGGCGGGGCTGGGGGGTGCCGGTGCAGTCGGCGCGGTCGGCGCGGTCGGTGCCACCGGCGCGGCAACGGCGCCGTCTGCAGGGGCCGCGGCGTTCACAGCCGCGCCATCCACAGTGCCGTGGCCAGCAGCACCAGTGCCAGCACACGGTTGAACCACAACAACCGCCGGCCTTGCGACAACCAGCCGCGCAGGGCTGCGCCGGCCAGTGCGTAGGTGAAATTGCTCGCAAAACCGTAAACCATCATCAGCGGCAGCACCACGGCCAGGCGCTGCCAGGGTGGTTGAACCACCGTGACCCAACCGGCGGTGATGAGCAGCGCATTCATCCAGGCCTTGATGTTGATGAATTGCAGCGCCACGCCCTTGCCGAAGCCGACATCAAAGCGGCTTGCATCGGCCTGCGCCAGCGTGCCCGATTGCGACAAACGCAGCGCCAGCCACACCATGTAGGCCAGCCCCAGCCACTTGACGGTGGCGTGCAGCGCCGGCTGCGCCTGCAGCACCGCGCCCAGCCCCAGCGTGCAGCCCAGCAGCAACAAGCCCCAGCCGAAAGGCACGGCCAGCACAAAACGCAGTGCGTGGCGCAGCCCGTGGTTGGCCGCCAACGCAGCGGCCAGCGTGGTGTTGGGCCCGGGCGTGAAGGCCATGGCGGTGGCAAACAGCAGCAGGCTGCCCAGTTCGGCGGCGCTCAGCGCCAGGGTGGCAGGCTCGGTGATCGGCATTGGCGCAGTCTAGATCAGCAGGCCAGTACAGAACCGATACAGTCAGCATCA
>JANNMQ010000525.1:0-3072 GCA_031398045.1 Rubrivivax sp. | reverse complement strand
CTGTCGTTTTCAGGCGCCACCAACGGGCTGGTGGGTCTGGTGAAAGACGCCGGCTTGGCGCCGTGGATGGTGCTGGCGGTGATGATCCTGATGCTGCTGGTGCTGGGCTGTTTTGTCGACCAGGTGAGCATGATGTTGATCACGCTGCCGTTTTTCATGCCGCTGGTGCTGCACTACGGCTGGGACCCGCTGTGGTTTGGTGTTATCTACCTCATCTGCATGCAGCTGGGCCTGCTGACACCGCCCTTTGGCATGTTGCTGTTCACCATGCGGGGCGTGGCGCCGTCGTCCGTTCCCACCAGCGAGATTTTTGCTGCCGTCACACCTTATGTGCTGATGGGCATGCTGATGGTGGTGCTGGTGCTGCTGTTCCCTGGCCTGGCCACGGGGCTGCCGGCGCTGCTGTTGGGCAAGTAGGGCCACGGCCATGGGTGCACTGCGCCAACGTCTGAACTGGTCCGAAGACGGCAGCGTGCACGATGGCCCGCGCCGCTACCTGCTGATGCGCACCGACGTGATGATGGGCACCCTGCGGCGGCTGCCCCCAGCGGCGCAGACGGCCTTGCTGCAGGCCTGGGCGGCGTCCACGCAGGAACACGGTGCGGCCAGTCTGCAGGCTTATCTGCAGATGAATGCGGGCAACACCGCTGCGATGATCGACACCACTGTGCAGGCCGCGGCCGACCTGGGCTGGGGCCGCTGGGCCGTGACACCGGGTGCCGATGGCCTGCAGCTGCAACTGCAGCTGCAGGTGCAGGGCAGCCCCTTTGTGCACGGCTGGCGCGCAGCGGCTGGTGATCAACCGGCGCCCAACCCGGTCTGCGCACCGATAGCGGGCATGTTCAGCGCGCTGGCCTGCTTGATGCTGCACGGCCCGGTGGATATCACCGAAAGCGCCTGCGCTGCCACCCAGCACCAAGGCCACAGCTGCCACTTCGCAGCCCGCCGGCGGGCCCAACCATGACCACAGCCATCGAACTGGAGCCCGGCCACCTGGTGCAGCCCCACCAGGTGCACCGCAGCATCTACACCAGCCCGGCGGTGTTCGAGATGGAGCGCCGCCGCTTGTGGGCCCGTGCCTGGCTGTTTGTGGGCCACGACAGCCAGGTACCGCAGGCGGGGGACTACCTAACGACTGAAGTAAACGGTCAGCCGTTGTTGATGCTGCGCCGCGAAGACGGCGCTATTTCTGTGCTGCACAACCGCTGTGCGCACAAAGGCGCGCCGCTGGCCACGGCACCCAACGGCCACGCGGGCCGCTTTCTGCGCTGCGCGTACCACGGCTGGAGCTACCGGCTGGACGGCAGCCTGCTGGGTGTGCCCTTGAAGACGGGTTACGACGACACCGTGTTCAACACCTGCCCCGCAACAGGGGGCCTCACACCTTATGGCGAAGTGGCCGTGCACCGTGGTTTTGTCTTTGCGCGACAGCTGCCCGGTGGGCCGTCGTTTGCAGTTGCGATGGGCGAACAACTGCAGGCGCTGGACCTGCTGGCCGACCGCTCGCCGCTGGGCCGCCTGCGGGTGGCCGGGGGTGTGTTGCGCACCCATGTGCGCGCCAACTGGAAGATCTACCTCGAAAACATCAACGACGCCTTCCACCCCGTCACCACACATGCATCGGTCACGCAGTCGGCACAGTCAACCTGGGGCGCACCCGACGCTGACACGCCCGTGCCTCTGGCCATCAGGCAGCTGCTGCCCTTTGCTTCGGGATACAGCTTCTTCGAACAGATGGGCGCGCGTGTGCTGCCGCATGGCCACAGCGTGCTGGGCACGCAGGCCAGCCTGCACAGCAGCTACAGCGCCCTGGGTGACTATGCACAAGCCCTGCAGGCGGCACACGGCGAAACGCGGGCACAGCAGGTGCTGGCCTTCGCACCGCAAAACGTGGTGTTCTACCCATCCATGGCACTGAAAGGCGCGCCGCAGGTGATGCGTGTGTTGCGCCCGCAGGCCGCCAACCACACGGTGCTGGAAGCCTGGGCATTCCAACCCGAAGGCGCACCTGACGAACTGCTGCACAGCGCTTTGCTCTACAACCGGCAGGTGTTTTCGCCGCTATCGATGGTGGCGCACGACGACCTGCACTTGTTTGAAGGCATCCAGCGCAGCCTGGCCGGCGATGGCAACCCCTGGGTGAGCCTGCACCGGGGCGCGGTGGGCGCAGAAGATGCACCCGCGCCGCGTGACGTGAGCGGCATCGACGAAGCGGTGCTGCGCAACCAGTACCGGGCCTGGGCGCAGGGGATGGTGCGGCCATGACCAGCCCAGGCAGCCTGCAGCCGTCCACAGCGGCCGAGCTGTCCTCCTTTGTCGCGCAAGAGGCCTGCTGCCTGGACGAACAGCGTTGGGCCGATTGGGCCGCGCTGTTCACGCCCGATGGCTGGTACTGGCTGCCGGCTGACACCCGCCACACCGACCCCTTGGCGCAGGCTTCACATCTCTACGACGACGCACTGCTGCGTCAAGTGAAACTGCAGCGCCTGCAAAGCCCGCAGGCCCACTCGCAAAAACCGGCCGGGCGCTGCCACCACCTGCTGCAGGCCAGCCAGGTGCAGGTGTTTGACGTTGCGGCCAACCGGTTCGAGGTGCGCACGCCGTTCATCTACACCGAACTGCGCGCCGGCCATACCGTCACGCTGCCCGGTGTGGCCTGGCACCATCTGCGCATGCACGAAGGGGCGCTGCGCATGGCGCTGAAGCGCGTGGACCTGCTGCACGCGGACGAAGTGCTGCCGGCCGTGGAGTTCTATATCTAGGCGCCCGACCTGACCGTGGGCCTGCACGGCAAACCAACGGATGCTGGCTTCAGTCACCCCACAGAGATCCCGATGCGCCTTTTTTCCTACAAGAACCGCCCCGTGCACTTGGGCCCTTACCCGCTGGAACGGTTGCGGCGGCAGGCCACCACGCCTGCGCTGCACGACGTGCCGCAAACCCAGCCGCTGGCCTATGCCGCGCCCGATCCGTTGTCCATCGCGCATGCGATGCAGCGCTACGCAACGATGTTTGACGTGGTGCGCGACGGTGCCGTGGCGGCACTGCCGGCCGACATACCTGCAGACCCCT
>JANNMQ010000451.1:0-3021 GCA_031398045.1 Rubrivivax sp. | reverse complement strand
CGGGGTGACAAAGACATCGGCACCGTGGCCGACCTGAGCGGCGCTGAATTTTTCTGCCGCCCTTCATGCCGAGGCCAGAGCGTCAAGGGTGGTGCGCTGTGAGCCGCATCCCAGCCACGCTGGCGGCCTTGAAGGCCAAAGGCCGCCAAGCCTTGATTCCCTACGTCACCGCTGGCGACCCGTTTGCCGACATCACACCGGCCGTGATGCACGCGTTGGCTGAAGGTGGCGCCGACATCATCGAGCTGGGCGTGCCTTTTTCCGACCCCATGGCCGACGGCCCCGTGATTCAGAAGGCCGGCGAACGTGCGCTGGCGCGGGGCATCGGGCTGGTGCAGGTGCTGGACATGGTGCGCGCATTCCGCCAAGACAACAGCAGCACGCCGGTGGTGCTGATGGGTTATGCCAACCCGGTGGAGCGCTACGACCAGAAACACGGCGCCCACAGTTTCATCCGTGACGCGGCCGCGGCCGGCGTCGACGGCCTGCTGGTGGTGGACTACCCGCCCGAAGAGTGTGAAGACTTCGCCGCACGATTGAAGGCGGCTGGGCTGGACTTAATTTTTTTGCTGGCGCCCACCAGCACCGAACAGCGCATCAAAGACGTGGGCCGCATCGCCACCGGTTACGTCTACTACGTGTCACTGAAAGGCGTGACGGGCGCCGGCAACCTGGACACCGCCGCGGTGGCCGAGGCGGTGCCGCGCATCAAACAGCACGTCAAGGTGCCGGTGGGTGTGGGTTTTGGCATTCGTGATGCGGCCAGTGCCCGCGCGGTGGCGCAGGTGTCTGACGCGGTGGTGATCGGCTCGCGCCTGATACAACTGCTGGAAAACGAGACGCGCGACAATGTGCCTGCGGCGGCTCGGGCCTTCATGGCCGACATCAGGGCCGCTATGGATGCGTGATCGGATGCGTGACCGGATGCGTCATCGGCCTGCCGTGCCTGGGCTTCGTGCCCGGTGCACAGCAGCATCAAAAAAAGCCAGGAGAGATCTGCCATGAAGGTGCTTGCATGAGTTGGCTTGAAAAACTGCTGCCACCCAAGATACAGCCCACCGACCCGGCCGAGCGCCGCGCAGTACCCGAGGGCTTGTGGATCAAGTGCCCGTCTTGCGAAACCGTGTTGTACAAAACCGACCTCGAGCAGAACCTGAACGTCTGCCCCAAGTGCGACCACCACCACCGCATCGGCGCCCGCGCCCGGCTCGATGCATTTCTCGACCCTGAAGGCCGCTGGGAAATCGGCCAGGAAGTGGTGCCCGTCGACGCCCTGAAGGTCAAGGACAGCAAGAAATACCCCCAGCGCTTGAAAGCCGCGCTGGAAGCCACCGGTGAAACTGACGCGCTGGTGGTGGTGGGCGGTGCGGTGATGAGTGTGCCGCTGGTGGCTGCGTGTTTTGAGTTTGAATTCATGGGCGGCAGCATGGGCAGCGTGGTGGGTGAACGTTTTGTGCGCGGTGTTGAAGCCGCCATTGAACAAAAAGTGCCCTTTGTCAGCTTTGCCGCCACCGGCGGCGCGCGCATGCAAGAAGGCTTGCTGAGCCTGCTGCAGATGGCCAAGACCAATGCTGCACTGACGCGCATGGCCAAAGCCAAGCTGCCCTACATCAGCGTGTTGACCGACCCCACGATGGGTGGTGTGTCGGCCGGTTTTGCCTTTATGGGTGATGTGGTGATTGCCGAGCCCAAGGCGTTGATTGGTTTTGCCGGCCCGCGCGTGATTGAAAACACCGTGCGCGAAAAATTGCCTGAGGGTTTCCAGCGCAGCGAATTCCTCTTGGGCACGGGCGCGCTGGACATGATTTGCGACCGCAGGCAGTTGCGCACCACGGTGGCCCACCTGGTGGCCATGCTGCAGCGCCAAAGCGCCGATGCCGTTGCCTGAGGCAACGTTCAATCCCCTCCACCGCCGGGCCCCACGCGGGCCCGGCCGCATTTTCTGACCATGACGACCGCAATCCCCACGGCGACCCCCACGGCAACCCCCACTGCAAACGACACGCTCGACGACTGGCTGGCTCATTGTGGGCGGCTGCTGCCGGGCATGGACCTGTCGCTGGAACGTACGGTGCAAGTGCGTCGGCGCCTGGGCATCCACTTCAGTTGTCCCGTCATCATCGTGGCTGGCACCAATGGCAAGGGCTCTACCTGCGCCATGCTGGAAAGCATCGCGCGCCATGCTGGTTACCGCACCGGCCTGTACCAGAAGCCCGAGCTGGTGCACTTTGCCGAGCGTTGCCGGGTCAACGGCGCCGCCGTGGACGCACAGGCCCTGGTACCGCACTTTGCTGCGGTGGAAGCGGCGCGCGGCAACACCATGCTGTCGCAATTTGAGTTCAGCACGCTGGCCATCACGCGGCTGCTGTCGATGACCGAGCTGGACCTGGTGATCCTGGAAGTGGGCCTGGGCGGGCGTTACGACTCGGTGAATGCCTTTGACGCAGATTGCGCAGTCATCACCAGCATAGACCTCGACCACATGCAGTGGCTGGGCCCCGACCGCGAAAGCATCGGGCTGGAAAAAGCGCAGATCATGCGGCCCGGTAAACCCGCCGTCATCAGCGACCCGCTGCCGCCCAAGAGCGTGGTCGCGCACGGCCAGGCCATCGCTGCCGACCTGTGGCTGGTGGGCCGCGACTTCAACCACACCGGCGACCGCCAACAATGGGCCTTCACAGGCCGCGGCCGCCGCTACGCTGGCATGTCTTACCCGGCGCTGCGTGGTGCCAACCAGTTGCTGAACGCCTCGGGCGCCATCGCGGCGTTGCTGGCCTTGCGCGACCGCCTGCCCATCAACGCGCAGGCCGTGCGCACAGGGCTGGCGATGGTGGACCTGCCGGGCCGCTTCCAGATCGTGCCCGGGCAGCCCGCGCTGGTGCTGGACGTGGCGCACAACCCGCAGGCGGTGGCTGCGCTGGCGCTGAACCTGGACGCGATGGGGTTTGTCCCGCGCACCCACGCGGTGTTTGGCGTCATGGCCGACAAAGACGTGTTGGGCATCGTGGCGCGCATGGCGCC
>JANNMQ010000407.1:0-10395 GCA_031398045.1 Rubrivivax sp. | reverse complement strand
GGCGAAGTCACGTCCTCACGCCCTTCGGGCCGGCCTGGCGCTTGCAAGCGCCATGCTCAGCGTGCAGCGAGACTTCGCCCGCAGGGGCGAAGTCACGTCCTCACGCCCTTCGGGCCGGCCTGGCGCTTGCAAGCGCCAAGCACAGCGTGCAGCGAGACTTCGCCCGCAGGGGCGAAGTCACGTCCTCACGCTGCCATCGGCACCAGGAAATCGCGGCTGATGCCTACGCCCAGGTCGCCCACGCGGTCCAGAAACTGGGTCAAGTAAGCATGCAGCCCGGTGGCCAGTATTTCGTCGATGCGGCCGTAGCGCAGGTCGCTTTTCAAGCGGCCCGCGCGGCGCAGGGTCTCGTTGCTTTGTTCGTTGGCCACCAGCTGCAAGTTGGCCACCGCTTCGTTCATGCAAGCAGCCAAAGAACGCGGCATGTCAGGGCGCAAGATCAGCAACTCGGCCACTTTTTCGGGGTGGATGACGTTGCGGTAGACCTTGCGGTAGATCTCGAAGCCCGAGACCGAACGCAGGATGGCGCTCCAGTGGTAGAAATCCACTTCCTGGTTGTCCTTGTTGGCCTCGCGTCCGAAATAGTCGCCGCCGGCCAGGGCCTGAAACTTCACGTCCAGCAGACGCGCCGTGTTGTCAGCACGCTCTAGAAAAGTGCCGATGCGCAGGAAGTGCAGCGCTTCGTCTTGCAGCATCGTGCCCACGGTGACACCCCGGCTCAGGTGGCTGCGAAACTTTACCCATTCAAAAAAAGCAGCCGGGTCGCGTTCGAAGTTGTCCTGCGCCAGCATGCGATTGAATTCCAGCCAGGTCTGGTTTTGCGTTTCCCACACTTCTGTGGTTAGCGCTCCACGCACGGCGCGTGCGTTTTCGCGCGCTGCGCGCAGGCAGCTGACGATGCTGCTGGAATTGGTCAGGTCGCGCACCATGAAGTCCATCACCGCCTGCGCGCTGACCACCTTGTGCTTCTTTGAAAAGCCCCCAGTCAGTTCGCTGATGGACAACAGCCCGCGCCAGCCCGCTTCGGCGGTGTCCGCGCTTTGTGGCAACAACGACGTCTGGTAGTTGACGTCCAGCATGCGGGCGGTGTTTTCGGCCCGCTCCGTGTAGCGCGCCATCCAAAATAGGTGGTCTGCGGTTCTAGACAGCATCATCAACCTCCGTAGGGCCGAAAACCCCGCTGCGCGCTGGCGCGCGCGGCCGTGTTGTGGCTGCGCCGCAAGCGCTTTGCGCTTGACCAGCCCGCTTCGTGTAGCGCGCCATCCAGAAAAGGTGGTCTGCGGTTCTAGAGAGCATGTCCAGTTCTCCTCAATCTTCAAGAACCCAGGTGTCTTTGGTGCCGCCGCCCTGCGACGAATTGACCACCAGCGAACCTTCTTTCAGCGCCACGCGGGTCAGGCCACCGGGCACCATCTGCACCTCTTTGCCCGACAGCACAAAAGGCCGCAGGTCGATGTGGCGCGGTGCAATGCCGGCCTCAACATAGGTGGGGCAGGTGGACAGCGCCAACGTGGGCTGTGCGATGTAGTTGGTGGGGTTGGCCTTCAGCACAGCCGCGAAGTCGGCAATCTCCGCCTGGGTGGCAGCCGGGCCCACCAGCATGCCGTAGCCGCCCGCGCCGTGCACTTCTTTCACCACCAGTTCACCCAGGTGCGCCAGCACATAGCTCAGGTCTTCCGGGTCGCGGCACTTGAAGGTGGGCACGTTGTTCAGGATGGGTTTTTCGCCCAGGTAAAACTCCACCATCTTGGGCACATAGGGGTAGATGCTCTTGTCGTCGGCAATGCCGGTGCCGATGGCGTTGGACAGCGTCACGTTGCCCGCGCGCACGACATCCAGCAGCCCGGCGCAGCCCAGCGTGCTGTCGGGCCTGAAGGCGGTGGGGTCGAGAAAGTCGTCGTCAACACGGCGGTAGATCACGTCCACCCGCTTGGGGCCTTGCGTGGTGCGCATGTAAACAAAGTTGCTGCGCACAAACAGGTCCTGGCCTTCCACCAGTTCAATCCCCATCTGCTGCGCCAGGAAGGCGTGTTCAAAGTAGGCGCTGTTGTACATGCCGGGCGTCAGCACCACCACCGTCGGTTCGTTGACACCAGCGGGTGCTACCGCACGCAGGGTTTCCAGCAGCAAGTCGGGGTAATGCGCCACCGGCGCCACCCGGTGCATGGCGAACAGTTCGGGGAACAGCCGCATCGTCATCTTGCGGTTTTCCAGCATGTAGCTCACGCCACTGGGCACACGCAGGTTGTCTTCCAGCACGTAGTAGGCGCCACTGTCGTCGGCCGGGTTGCTCAGGTTGTTGGCGCGCACGATGTCGATGCCGGCGATATGCGCGTACACATTACCGGGCACGTCCACGCCCATCATTTCCTTGCGAAACTGCGCGTTGTTCAGCACCTGTTCGGCGGGCACCAGACCGGCTTTCAGGATGCGCTGCCCGTGGTACACATCGTGGATGAAGGCGTTCAGCGCTTTCACGCGCTGGCGCAGGCCGGCTTGCATCTCCGCCCATTCGTGGCTGGGTATGACACGCGGTATCAGGTCAAAAGGAATCAGGCGTTCAGTGCCGCCGTTTTCACTGTTTGCGTCTTCGTCTTTGGCGCCGTAGACGGCAAAAGTGATGCCGACGCGGCGAAAGATCATCTCGGCTTCGGCCCGCCGCGCCTGCATGGCGCTGTCGGGCTGGCGTTTGAGCCAGCCTTCGTAGGTGCTGTAGTGCTCGCGCACGGCGTTGCCGGCGTCTTGCATCTCGTCAAATGGCAACTTCATGTTCTTCAGGGCTCCTATAACCACGCTAAGCAAATGGCGTTCCTGCTTGATCAGCTGGGCTGCAGCACACGCGTGCTGACACCCACGTGCAGCGTATGGCGGCCACCGCCCCGTATAACGCCGTGCAGCGGCGTGACGTCTCCAAAGTCACGCCCCACAGCCAGCCGCACATGGCCGCTTCCGGGCACACGCTGGTTGGTGGGGTCCAGGTCCAGCCAGCCCGCTGCGCCGCCGCTGGTGGGCACGCCCGGTGTGCCCGGACACCACAGCTGCACCCAGGCATGGGTGGCGTCAGCACCCAGCATCGCCGGGCCGCCTTCGGGCGGCTGCGTCAGCAAATAACCACTCACGTAGCGCGCTGGCAAGCCCAGCATGCGCAGCGCGCCGATCATCAAGTGCGCAAAGTCCTGGCACACCCCTCGGCGGTGCAACAACACCTGGTCCAGCGGGGTGTCGATGCTGGTGCTGTGGGCCTGGTATTTGAAGTCGTGGTGCATGCGTTGCATCAGTGCCAGCGCGCCTTGCACCACCGGCAGTCCAGCGCTGAAGCTGGCCTGTGCATAGCTGCGCAAGGCCTGCAAGCGCGGCACAAAGGGCGAAGGGTAAACAAACTGTGCAGCCACCTGGTAGGGCGCCCCGGCGCTGAAGCGCAGGCTGTCGGCCAGATCATCCCAGGCCGGCGACTGTTCGGGCTGCAGCGCTGCAAAGCGCGGCAAAACACGCAAGCGGCTGTTGGCGCGCACACGCAAGTGGCGGTGCGCTTGCACCAGACTGAAGAGGCGCTGCGTGGTTGTCCAGCCGTCGCCCTGCGGCTGCAGGTGGGTGGTTTGCGCTTCGGGCTGCGGGTCGATGTCCAGGTCAAAAGCCAGCAAGGCCTGGTGTTCATCGTCTATCGGCTGCAGATGCGCCAGGTGGTGCGCCAGCGTCACGGGGGCTGCGTAGCGGTAACGTGTTTCGTGCTGCACTTCCAGCAGCAACGCAGTGGCAACGGCTGCGGTTGCAGTCATACGCGCTGGTCCAGCCCGTGGGCAGGGGTGAAGTAGTGGCTGCCCACATGGTCAGCCAGATCGCTGGCGCAGCTGCCCAGCTGCAGGGCCAAAGCCAGCAACTGGGCAGCCACGGTTTTGTCGTCGGCACCCTGCAACTGCTGCAGGCTCAGCCCCGCGCCCTGGGCGGGCAACAGGGTGCGCAGGTCTTGCAAGCCGGCCTGCGGGCCGGGCAGTTTGTTGATTTCCATGCGCAGGCGGCGCAACACACCGGCCAGCGAGCGTGGGTTGGTTTCATCCAGCACCAGCAAGTCCGCCAGCGCCAACAGGTCTTCATGGCGCTGGTAGCGGGCACGGAACGTGATCAGGCTGTCCAGCAGGTCCACCAGCACTTCGACCCCGGCCACCGAGCCCAGGGCTGACTTCTGCACCGATTCGGCGTGTACAAACACTTCAAGCCGCATGGCCACGCCTTGCAAGCGTTCGATGAGGCGCCCCACGGTCAGCAGTCTCCAGCCATGGTCACGCGTCATGCGGTCGGTCTGCATGCCGGTGACGGCGGCCAGCTGCAGGCCCAGGTGGTCCAGCGCCGGCAGCACTTGCAGCGCGGTGGGCAGACCATCAGCCGCCTTCGCGAGTGCTGCTTGGAAACCGCTGCCCAAGCTGCGCACCAAGCCCCAATGTTCGGGCGACAGGCGATCGCGCAGGCTTTGTGCTGCACGCTCCAGCGCAGCCAGGTTGTAGGCCACGCTGCAGGCGCCTTGGGCAGCGGTGGCGTCGGCCAGACTGGCCAGTACGGAACGTTCAAACAGCGTGGCCGACTGCAACAGCGTGGGCACGCCCACCGGTGCCAGCCCGGTGCGCACAGCCAGCGTCGACAGCGCCAGGCGCACGGGCGCCGGCACCCCGGCGTGCAGCAGCGCCAGCGTGGCACGCGCCAAACGCAAACCTTGTTCGGTGCGTTCGGTGTAACGGCCCAACCAGAACAGGTTTTCAGCCGTGCGGCTGCTGACCGGGCGCCGCCGACGCACCAGGTCTTCAGCCTGCAAACGCTGCGGCAGCATCGAATAGGTATCCAGCGGGCCGTTGGTGATGACCCAGGTGTCCAGGCTGGTGCCACCACGCTGCATCGACACACTGCCATCTTCACGCGGCGCCACACGGGTCATGCCGCCGGGCATCACGTGCCAACCGCCTTTGCCGTCGGCGATGGCATAAACACGCACCATGGCGGGGCGCGCCCTGAGTGCTCCGTCGCCCCAAATCGGGGCACGCGACATCAACACCCGGGCCTGCAGGGTCCATGCATCGGCATCGTCCTGCACCGCCTGTTCGGGGTGGTTGTACTCGGTGCTGGCGCGGCCGCCACGTGGGTAGGTGCTGCGCAGCACTTTGTCAGCCAACGAGCCTCGTACCTGCGCCCAGGCCTGCGCATCACCACACCACCAGGTGGGCATGGCCGGCATCAGCAACGGCTGGCCGAAAAAGTGTTGCGCCGCAGCCGGCAGATAGGGCTGCACGGCGGGCGACTCCAGAAAGCCGCTGCCCAGCGCGTTGGCCAGCACCACGGTACCGGCGCGTGTGGCTTGCAGGAGGCCCGGCACGCCCAGCGTGGAATCGGCACGCAGTTCCAGCGGATCGCACCAATCGTCGTCCAGGCGGCGCAACACGCCGTGCACAGGCTCCAGCCCTTCGACGGTTTTCATGAACAGCCGTTCACCACGCACCGTCAGATCGCCCCCTTCCACCAGGGGCACACCCAGGTAACGCGCCAGGTAGGCGTGTTCAAAATAGGTTTCGCTGTAGGGCCCGGGTGTCAGCAGCACCACACGCGGCGTGGCGCTGCCGGCCACCACGGCGGCTTGCTGTTCCAGGGTGCTCAGAAGCTGGCGGTAGGCACTGGCGATGCGCTGCACGCGCAGCTGCTGGAAAGCCTGTGGAAACTGCTGCGCCACCACCAGCCGGTTGTGCAGCATGTAGCCCAGCCCCGACGGGCCCTGGGTGCGCTGCGCCGCCAGCCACCAGTGGCCGTCCGCGCCCCGCGCTATGTCAAAGGCCACCACGTACAAATGCTGCCCGCCTGGCGGCCGGTGGCCTTGCAAGGGCCGCAGCCAGCCCGGGTGGCGCAGCACCAGGGCCGGTGGCAGCAAGCCAAGATGCAGCAGCTGTTGCGGGCCGGCCAGGTCCACCAGCACCTGTTCCAGCAGCGCGGCTCGCTGCAGCACACCGGCGCTGATCTGCTCCCAATCGGCCGCCTCGATGATCAATGGCAGCAGCTCCAGCGACCAAGGGCGTGCGCCGTTGGGCGTGGCCAACACCGCGCCGCCATCCACCGGCGGCCCGTGTTCTGCATAAACGTTGTGCGTCACGCCGTCCAACTGCAGGCGCTGCTGCACCTGCAGTCGACGTTCGTCCAACTCGTGCGCCAGCGCCTGTGCGGTGGCCAGCGGCGGCAGCTGATTCGCAAAAGTGGCCCACACGGGCCTGAGGTCGCCGTCTGTGCCCCGCAGTTCGTCCCAGGCCGACGGGTCTGGCGGCAGCGCGTGCGCTTTCAGCAGGGCCGCAAGGTCCACCGCCGCCGCAACTGCCAGCGTGGCACCCGATGCGGGCGCCGCGACGGTCAAAGGCCGGGGTGGCGAAGAACTGTTCGGCATGGGCAGTGGCGGGGGACTCAGGCGCGACGGGTGGGTGGTGCGTAAACCTGCATGCGGTTCAGGCCGAGGTTTTCTGGTGCTGCATCGCCCGTGAGGCCTCCACAGGAACGACCCACAGACGCCTCAGAGACGCCGCAGATCGATAGTGAACGGAAATTCGCGACTCACCACTGGGGCTTGCACCGCCATCACGCCCGGTGTGTGACCGATTCGCTCAAAGCGCGACAGGCGTCGGCTCTCTGCTTCGAAAGCATTGACCGGCAAGGTGTCGTGGTTGCGCCCGCCGGGGTGCGCCACGTGGTAGCGGCAGCCACCCAGGCTGCGCTGGTGCCAGGTGTCCACGAGGTCGAAAGTCAGCGGCGCGTGCACGCCAATGGTGGGGTGCAAGGCAGACGGCGGCGCCCAGGCGCGGAAGCGCACGCCACACA
The DNA here is from genome assembly GCA_031398045.1 of Rubrivivax sp. Classification (GTDB taxonomy): domain Bacteria; phylum Pseudomonadota; class Gammaproteobacteria; order Burkholderiales; family Burkholderiaceae_C; genus Rubrivivax. The sequence continues at coordinate 3,558 of JANNMQ010000407.1, read as the reverse complement.
CGGCTTCTTCACCCCGGCCGGTGGGCTGCAAGGGCAAGGCTCGCCCGTTCACGGTCACCACATGGCGGTTGGTGTTCAAGCCGCTGGCCTTCATTTCCAGCCGTTCCAGCGACGAATCCACATACCGCACCGTGCCACCGCCGCCGCCCTCTTCACCCATCACATGCCAGGGTTCCAGAGCATGGCGCAGTGTGAGCTGCACGCCGGCCACGGCCACTTCACCCACCAGCGGAAAGCGGAAGTCCAGGTGCGGCGCAAACCAGGCGCTGTCAAAAGCAAAACCGGCGCTGCGCAGGTCGGCCATGACGTCGTCGAAGTCCATCTGCACAAAGGTGGGCAGCATGAAGCGGTCGTGCAGCGCCGTGCCCCAGCGGGTCAGCCGCGTGCCGCCCTGGCCGCGGTAGGGCGTGCGCCAGAACCAGGCCAGCAGCGAGCGCAACAGCAGTTGCTGCGCCAGGCTCATGCGTGCATGGGGCGGCATCTCGAAGGCGCGCAGTTCCAGCAGGCCCAGGCGGCCGGTGGGGCCGTCGGGTGAATACATCTTGTCGATGCAGAACTCACTGCGGTGGGTGTTGCCGGTGACGTCGATCAGCAGGTTGCGCAGCGCGCGGTCGATCAGCCACGGCGGCAGCGGCGTGTCACCGTACAGCTGTTGCTGGCGTTCGATCTCGGCCAGCGCAATTTCCACCTCGTACACCTGGTCGTTGCGCGCTTCGTCAAAACGCGGCGCCTGGCTGGTGGGGCCGATGAACATGCCGCTGAACAGGTAGCTCAAGGACGGGTGGTTGTGCCAATACGAGATCAAGCTCGCGAGCACATCGGGGCGGCGCAGAAACGGGCTTTCAGCGGCGGTGGCACCGCCCAGCACAAAGTGGTTGCCGCCACCGGTGCCGGTGTGGCGGCCGTCGATCATGAATTTTTCAGCCGTCAGCCGGGTGTGGTGCGCCAGGTCGTACAGGCTCTCGGTGTGTTCCACCAGTTCGGGCCAGCTGCTGCTGGGGTGGATGTTGACTTCGATGACACCGGGGTCGGGTGTCACGGCCAGCGTCTTCAGGCGTGCATCGCGCGGTGGGCCGTAACCTTCCAGCACGATCTTGAGCTGCAGTTCAGCGGCCGTGGCTTCGATGGCGGCCAGCAGCGCCAGGTAGTCCTCGAGCTGCGGCAGCGGCGGCATGAAGACGTACAGCGCACCGGTGGCCGGCGCGTGGGTGATGGCGCCGTCACCCTTGACCTTTTGCACCCCACTCATGCGCGCGGGGTCGCGCACCTCCACACACAGCGCGGTGCGCACCAGGTCACGCGCCGACTGGTGGCGCGCCGGGGCTGGTTGGGCCGCGGCCGGCGTGGTTATCTGGCCCTGGCCGGGTGGCTTGGCGGCCAGGTGGGGCGATGAGATGAAGGGGCCGGACAGCTGCGAGCGCGGCGGCCCTGCTGGCAATGGCGCCTGCACAGCAAACGGGTCGGGTTCGATGGCCAGCGGCCGGTCTTGCGGCGCCGCCCAGGGCAACGAACCGAGAGGCAGGCGAAAGCCCATCGGCGAGTCGCCGGGCATCAGCATCAGCCGTTCGTCGCGCAGGTGCCACGAACCGGTCTTCCAGCCGGCGTCGGGACCACCTTCTTCCGGGTGGCGCGCAATGGGCAGCAGATAACCCACCGGCGCGCCCAGCCCCTGCGTGAACACGCGGCGCAAGCGGGCGCGCTCGAGTTCGTCGTCCAGCTTGGCATCGAAAGGGTCCACGTTCACCGGCAGCCGGCGTTCGCGTGCCAGGTGCGCCCACACGTCTTCATAGGCGGGCTGCACAAAGTTGGCCTCCAACGCCAGATGCCGCACCAGGGTGTGCAAGAAGCGCTCGGCGTCGGCGCTGGTGTAGCGGTGCTGGTCGCGCTCGTCGGCAAACAAAGTGGCGTCTTGCCAGCAGGGCAGCCCGTCGGTGCGCCAGGCGATGGTCAGCGCCCAGCGCGGCAGCTGCTCACCGGGGTACCACTTGCCCTGGCCAAAGTGCAAAAAGCCGCCGGCACCGTAGCGGTCGCGCAAGCGGTGCACCAGGGCTGTGGCGAGGCCGCGTTTGGTGGGGCCCAGTGCGTCGGTGTTCCATTCGGCGCCGTCGCGGTCGTCGATGGACACAAAAGTGGGCTCGCCACCCATCGTCAGGCGCACGTCGTCGGCCTGCAGTTGCGCGTCCACCTGCGCACCCACCGTCTGGATGGCCTGCCACTGCGCATCGCTGTAGGGCAGCGTGACGCGTGGCGTTTCCACAATGCGCGTCACCTTCATGTGGTGTTCGAATGTCACCTCGCAGTCGTCCACCGCGCCGCTGACGGGCGCTGCGGTGCTGGGCTCGGGTGTGCAGGCCACCGGGACGTGGCCTTCGCCGGCCAGCAGACCGCTGGTGGGGTCCAGGCCCACCCAGCCGGCACCGGGCAGGTAGACCTCGCACCAGGCGTGCAAGTCGGTGAAGTCGACCTCGGTGCCGCTGGGGCCGTCCAGCGACTTCACATCGGACTTCAGTTGAATCAGGTAACCCGACACAAAACGCGCCGCCAGACCCAGGTGGCGCATCAGCTGCACCAGCAGCCAGCCGCTGTCACGGCAAGAGCCGCTGCCCTGCGTGAGCGTGAATTCCGGCGTCTGCACACCCGGCTCCATGCGCACCAGGTAGCTGATGTCGTGCTGCACACGCTGGTTCAACGCCACCAGAAAGTTGATGGTGGCGGTTTTTTCGCGCGGCACGCTGTCGACAAAGGCCTTCAGGCGCGGCGTCAGCGGCAGCTTGGCCAGGTAAGGCGCCAGGTCGTGCGCTTCTTCGGGCGTGTAGTCGAAGGGGATGTGTTCGGCTTGTGGTTCCAGGAAGAAGTCGAAGGGGTTGAACACCGCCATCTCGGCCACCAGGTCCACCGTGACCTTGAATTCAGTGGTTTTGGCTGGAAACACCAGCCGCGCCAGGTGGTTGGCAAACGGGTCTTGCTGCCAGTTGATGAAGTGTTGGGCCGGCTCTACCTGCAGCGAATAACTGAGAATACGCGTGCGGCTGTGCGGTGCCGTACGCAGCCGCACGACCTGCGGCGACAGCTGCACCGGCCGGTCGTAGCGATAGTGCGTGATGTGGTTCAGTGCAACGTGGATGGACACGGGGTGGGCTCCTGGGGCGTGGTAGCAGCAGTCAAAACGATTCTGCTCAGCGCGATAACAAACAAAGCCTTGCAAGTGGCGGGCCACGTTGTCGGCGTGCCTGCGATCCGGTTCAGGGCGGCACCCCGGGCGGCGCCGCAATCCCGTCTGCATGATGCCAGTAGCGGCGCGCCACCAGGCGCTGGCAGCGCAAAGTGCCGCCTTCGCCTTCTGCCAGCCAGGTCAGGGCACCGCAGCGGTCGCTGCGCAGCACGGTGATGCCGCGGCTGCTGTAGCGCGCCACCACCTCGGGTGCCGGGTGCCCGAAGCGGCTGCGGTAAGCCGCCTGCACCACCGCGGTCTGCGGCTGCACGGCGTTGATGAAGTCGGAGCTGGACGACGTGCGGCTGCCATGGTGGGGCACCAGCAGCAGCTGGCTGCGCAGCACC
>JANNMQ010000352.1:0-2309 GCA_031398045.1 Rubrivivax sp. | reverse complement strand
CGTCAGGCATCTGGTCCTGTGCGGGACATCGTGACTTTTGCGGCCGGACAGACCCGCTCAACAAACAGCGTCATTCGCAGGACTCTCATCGGCATAGCGGCGGTATTGGACAGGGAACAACAACGCGGGTGGCGGAAAGCGGGTTGCGGGTGCGGTGCCCGCCGCCAAGGGTGGCCAGCGCTGCAACGGCACGCTGCGCGAGATGATATGCGGCGGCACCGCCGGTTCAGTGGCCAGGAGGCCGGGCGTGCTTAGCGCACCCAGCGCGCACGCAGCGACAACCAGCGTCGCTGCAAGCTGCGGCGCGTCTTCTCTTGGCGGGACAGTCGAGCTGTGGGTTGTGTGTCGTCGGGATGATTCAAAACACCGGTACTGGCCAGCGCCAGCGCCTGCATGAGGTTGGCGTGACCCGCGTGCATGCGCGCCAGTTGGTGCAGAAATCGGCCGATGTGCAGCGGACGTTTTTGGTTGTAGGCCTCCAGGTGCGGCCGGTATTGATGAAAAGCATGCATCAAACCCCATACCTCGTCATCGCCCAAGAACGGAAAACGCTCCTGCAGCACCTGCGCACAATCTGCCGTGTGCTGCTGCACATGGCCGGAGATACCGCCCATGGAATAGTGCACTGTCGGTTCTTCGATGGTGATGAGCTCGACCCCGGCGTCGACGCAGGCCATCAGCCAGCGGAAATCGGCTGCCACGCGCAAGTGGCTGGCGTAGCGGCCCGACGCCGCGTAGGCGCCCGGCGTGGCATACACGCCGTTGTGGCACACGTTGGCACAGCTGAAGTAGCTGCCCAAGTCGAGCTGGCCGGCTGACCACAACGAGCGCCGCTCGCCCTGCACCGCCCACGCTGCGCTGAGCACCAGGCGTTGCGGCCCCGGGCCGGCAGCCCGGTGGGCCTGCACGGCCAACTGAGCGGCGTCGCGTGTCAGCCAGTCGTCGGCGTTCAGCACGCAGATCAGGTCGCCACGCGCCAGGTCGATGGCTTTGTTCAGCGCGTCATACAGACCGCGGTCGGCCTCGGACACATAAACGTCGATGTGTGCAGCATGTTTTTCGATCAGGGCCAAGGTGCCGTCGCTAGACAGTCCGTCCACCACGATGTGCTCCACATGCGGCCAGGTCTGGTTTTGCACACTGTGCAGCGTGCGCTCCAGCGTGGCCTGGGCATTGCGCACCACGGTCACATAACTGACCAGCAATTCGCTGCCGCGCGCCTGCTGTTCACCGCCCGCGTAACGCCTGCCGCCTTGTGCGCGGCGGGAGCCGTCGGCAGACGCTGGAAGCTCGTGGCGCCGGCCGGGCCAGGGTGATGCGGTGCTCATGCAGCCATTGTGCGGTCAGGCGGGGCAACAATGCCGCGCACTAGACTGGCGGCATGACGACAAGAAAAACACAGTGCAACACACGGCAAGGCCGCACGGCGACAGGCTGCCAACCGCAGCCATGACCGCTGAGCTGCGCCGCGTGGGTCTGAGCCTGGGCCTGCTGGACAACCCGCACGACGGCCTGGGCGAGTTCTGCACCCAGTTGCTGGCCCGTTATGCGCGTGTTGCCCCGTTGTGGCGTAGCCGCTACCAGGTGCAACTGGCCGTGCATGCGCTGCCGGCCTGGCGGGCGCGTTTTGACGGTGACGCGCTGGACTTTGTGGAAGCCGACAAAAGCCAGCGCCAGGCACACACTCAACCAAAGCCCTATGCCTTGTGGCACACGCTGCACCAGCTCAGCCGGCTGCTGCCGCCAGCCGGTGCTGGGCAGCGCTTGTTGACGGTGCACGACCTGAACTATCTGCAGGGCCGGTCGTGGGTGTCGCGCTGGCGCTATGGGCGCAACATGAAAGCGCTGCTGTTGCGCACCGACGCGGTGGTGGCCATCAGCGACTACACGCGCCAAATGGTGCTGCGCCACACGCCTTGGCGGGCGCCCATCACCGTGGTCCACAACGGTGTCACCGACCTCACATCGCGTCAGCAGCAGGCTTTGCCGGGCTTCGAAGCGGAAGGCCAGCGGCCGTTTTTGCTGCATTTAAGCCGCATGGCCCCGAGCAAAAACCCGCAAGCCATCCTGGGCCTGGCGGCAGTCTGGCCCGAGATGGACTTCTTGATGTGCGGCCCCGATTCCGCAGAAACACAAACCTTGCAGCAAGCCAACCGCCTGGCCCATGTGCGTTTTAGGTTGGGCATTTCTGAGGTGCAGAAAACCTGGGCCTACGCCCACTGTGCAGGTTTTGTCTTCCCCAGCTTCACCGAAGGTTTTGGCTTGCCGCCCATTGAAGCCATGTACTTCGGCAAGCCGGTTTTCCTGTC
>JANNMQ010000315.1:0-10453 GCA_031398045.1 Rubrivivax sp. | reverse complement strand
GGCGCTGTTGGCCACGCAGCCCCAGCGTGCAGCACTGTGGCGCAGCCGCCACCCCAGCGCCGCTTCAGACGCTGAGCGCGAAACCCTGGCGCGTGAACTGCAGCCGGTGCTGATGACCACCATCAAGCGCGCACTGGGTGGGCCTTAAATTCAAGTGAAGACACCAGTGAAGACGCAAGTGAAGTCCGCAGTGAATTCCGCGGCGCCCGCCCCGTACACTTTGCCGCCATGAAAATAATTATTCTGGGGGCTGGCCGCGTGGGCGAAAGCGTGGCCGAAAGTCTGGTCTCCGAAAAGAACGACATCACGGTGATCGACAGCGACCCGGCGCGCCTGCGTTCGCTGCAAGACCGGCTGGACTTGCGTGGTGTGGTGGGCAACGGCATCCAGCCCAGCGTGCTGATCGAGGCCGGCATTGCCGACACCGACATGCTGATTGCCTGCGCGCCGCTGGACGAGACCAACCTGGTGGTGTGCAAGGTGGCGCACGACCTGTTCAATGTGCCCACCACCATCGCGCGTGTGCGCAGCCCGGAGTTTGTGAACGACAGCCCGCTGATGGGCAAGAACGGCTTTGCGGTGGACCAGGTGATCTGCCCCGAAGAAAGTGTCACTGCCTACATCCGCAAGTTGATCGAGTACCCCGAGGCGCTGCAGGTGCTTGAATTTGCGCATGGCCTGGTCAGCCTGATTGCGGTGCGTGCGGTGGCTGGCGGGCCGCTGGTGCAGCACAGCCTGGCCGAGAGACCGAAGCTGGTGCCGGGTGTGGACATGCGCATCGTGGCCATCTACCGGCAAGACAACGCGGTGCCCGCGCTGGAAGGCGACACCCGCATCGAGCCCGGCGACGAGGTTTTTGTGCTCTCGGCCACCGAGCACATCCGCACCGTGCTGGGTGCGCTGCGCAAGATGGACCGGCCCGTCAAGCGCGTGATGATCGCCGGTGGCGGCAAGGTGGGCCTGCGCTTGGCGCGTGAGGCCCAAGACGACTACCAGATCAAGATCATTGAACCGGTGCAAGCACGCTGCGAATACCTGGCCACGCAGTTGTCGTCAGACGTGCTGGTGCTGCATGGCGACAGCACCGACGAAGAACTGCTGACCGACGAACATGTGCAGGACATGGACCTCTTCCTGGCCCTGACCAGCGACGACGAAGACAACATCATGAGCTGCCTGCTGGCCAAGCGGCTGGGCGCGCGGCGCGTGTTGGCGGTGATCAACCGCAGGGCCTATGCCGACCTGGTGCAGGGCACCACCATCGACATCGCCATCTCGCCCAGCCAGGCCGTTATTGGCGAGCTGTTGGCTTTTGTGCGGCGTGGTGATGTGGAGGCGGTGCACAGCCTGCGCCGCGGTGCAGCCGAGGCGCTGGAGGCCATTGTGCGCGGCGACCACAAGACCTGCAAAATGGCGGGCCGGCGCATCGAAGAAGTGAAGCTGCCCAAAGGCGCGATGGTGGGCGCCATTGTGCGCGGCCTGCACCGGCCCGACGGCAGCCGCATCGAAAAAGGGGCGGCTGACAACGCCAAACCCGAGGTCATCATTGCGCACCACGACACGTTGGTGCAGCCCAACGACCACGTCATCATCTTCGTGCCCCGCAAGCGCATGGTGCGCGAGATTGAGAAGCTGTTCCAGGTCAGCGCGACCTTCATGTTCTGAGCCAGGGGCACGGTATGGGTCCCTTTGTTGTCTTGGCCCTGGTGGGCCGCATGCTGGTGCTGTTTGCGCTGCTGATGGGCGTGCCACTGGCCTTTGCGCTGTTTGAGCACGACGCAGCCGTTGACCCCTTTCTGTGGTCGATGGGCATCACGGGCGGTGCGGGCATTTTGCTCAGCCTGTTGATGCGCCGCTTCAAGCGCGAACTGCAGCCGCGCGACGGTTTTTTGCTCGTCACGCTGACCTGGCTGGTGCTGCCGGCTTTTGGCACGCTGCCGCTGCTGATGGCGATTCCGGGGTTGAGCTTCACCGACGGCTATTTCGAAGCCATGAGCGGCCTCACCACCACCGGCGCCACGGTGCTGACGGGGCTGGACAAACTGCCCACATCGGTGAACGTGTGGCGCTGCTTCATGGTGTTGATAGGTGGCATGGGCATCATCGTGCTGGTGGTGGCCATCCTGCCGCTGTTGGGCGTGGGCGCGACGCAGCTGTACAAGAGTGAAACCGCCGGCCCGATGAAGGACCAGAAGCTGACGCCGCGCATTGCCGAGACCGCGCGTGGGCTGTGGGTGGTGTACTTCAGCATCGCCACCACCTGCATGCTGGCCTACCGCTGGGCCGGCATGGGCTGGGCCGATGCTTTTATGCACATGTGCAGCACCATGGGGCTGGGCGGCTTTGCAGCTTATGACGCCAGTTTTGGTGCTTTCAACTCGCCGCTGATCGAAGCCGTGGCGGTGTTTTTCATGGTGCTGGCGGGGGTGAATTTTTCGCTCTACTTTTTGGTCTGGCGCCGGCGTTCGCTGGGTGTGTTGTTGCGCGACGCCGAAGCGCGTGCCTATGTGGTGCTGATGGTCGGTTCGGTGTTGCTGATTGCGGCCTTCCTGGCGGTCAATGGCGTGTACCCCACGTTCACTGAATCGCTGCGCCACGCCGCCTTCAGCGTTGTGTCGGTGGCCACCACCACGGGTTTTGCCACCGTCGACTACGCGCAGTGGCCGATGTTTGCGCCCGTGATGATGTTGGCGCTGTGCTGCTTTGCCACCTGCGCGGGCAGCACCGGCGGCGGCATCAAGCTGGTGCGCTCGTTGTTGTTGCAAAAACAAGCGCTGCGTGAACTGACGCGCATCGTGCACCCTCGGGCCGTGGTGCCGGTCACCTTTGGCGGTGCGGTGGTGCCGGCGCAAGTGATGTCGTCGGTGCTGGCTTTCATGCTGATCTACGGCTTTGTGCTGACCACCGTGGCCATGCTGCTGCTGCTGAGTGGCATGGACGTCATCAGCGCTTTCACCGCGGCCATTGCCTGCATCAACAACACCGGCCCCGGCCTGGGCACGGTGGGACCGGCCAGCAACTACCAGGGCCTGACCGACTTCCAGACCTGGGTCTGCACCTTCGCCATGCTGCTGGGCCGGCTGGAGCTGTTGAGCGTGTTGGTGCTGTTCACGCCGCAGTTCTGGCGCAAGTAGGCGGCCTCAGCGCGGTTTCATCGCGGCTCCCTTTCAGCCACCGCGCGCGCAGCGAAAACCGATATAGACCACGGTGGTGCCTGGCGGCTTGCTCTGCAAGTGCTCGGCTTTCATTTGTTCAGCGCCGTACCACCACGATCCGCCCCGCGTGCGCCGAGGCGCGTCGCGTGAGGCCGCTGCGGGCTCGTCGACCCATTCCCAGACGTTGCCGCCCATGTCGTGCAGGCCGTTGACAGCGGCTGGCGTGGCCGCTACGCGGGCATGCCCGTCGCCACGCCACAGCCGGGCACCGTGGCGCAATGCGCGCGCCTGCGCTGGCGCGCCGCAGTCGCCCAGGCACTGGGCGCCTTGCGGCGTGTCGCCGCTGGGGTAGGTGTAAGTCTTGCCGCGCACAAAGGGGGCTGGTGGCTGGTCGCGCTGCTCGGTGTAGGCGGCGGCCAGCCATTCGGCGTCGCTGGGCAGCCGCGCACCCGCCCATCGGCAAAACGCCTGCGCTTCATCAAAGCTCAGGTGCACGGCGGGCTCGTCGTCGGCTGCTGCGCTGTGGCCACCAAAAGGTGTGCGCCAGGTCCAGCCCGGTTTCTTGACCCAACCGTTTTCGTAGACCTCACCACTACCTTGGCGTTCGGCCTGCGTCACGGTTTGGGTGGCTTGTGCATAACGTCTGAACTGCGCCACCGTGGTTTCGGTGCGGGCGATCTCGCCGCGGCCCACGGGCTGCCAGTCGATGTACGCTGGGTTCGGTGGGGTCGCGGCCCAGGCCGCAGTGGCCAAGACGCCGCAGGCGAACAGGCCTGTTTTCCATCGGCTGAAACGAACTTCTTGCGCGGCATGGCGTGGGCGGGTACCGCGCACTACTCTTGAGGCGTCTGAAGCGGCATCGGGCATGGCGGCTGGGCCAATAGAAACATCAGGCCAATTAATGTAGGTGAACTGCGCCCCGGCTTTTGTGACTTGCCCTTGCCCTTGTTTCTGGATTGGGTTCTGGTAGCGCCACACGGCGCTTTTGCGGCAACATTTGTTTTCACAGCCTCTACGATCTGCCACCGAGAGAACACCAGACCATGGCCGTTACAGAAACCAAACCCAACCCCAAAACCGGCCGTCCAGCCAACTGGCGCATGGCCCTGGATGTGGAACGTTGTATCGGCTGCCACGCCTGCAGCGTGGCGTGCAAGGTTGAAAACACGGTGCCGCTGGGGCGCTTTCGGACCAAGGTGTATTACCTGGACGAAGGCAAGTTCCCGAAAGTGAAACGGCACTTCCTGCCCACTTTGTGCATGCAGTGCGAAGACACACCCTGCATCAAAGCCTGCGACCGTGTGGCCATCATCAAGGGTGCTGACGGCATCGTGCGCGTCGACCCCGACCGCTGTGAACACCTGGGCTCTTGCGAAACCGCCTGCCCCTACGGCGCCATTGGTTGTGACGACAACGACATTGCCGACAAGTGCGACTTCTGCTCGCACCGACTGGACGCCGGCATGGAGCCGGCCTGTGTGGAAACCTGCCCGGCCGAGGTGTTCCACTTCGGCGACGCCAACGACCCGCAGTCGCCCTATTCGCTGTTTGCTGCCAGCGCCAAAGGCCGTGAACTGAAGGTGATGAAACCGGAAGAAAAGACGCAGCCGCGTGTCAGCTACCGCGGCCATCACGTGCCGATGGAAGCGAAGGTTCCCAAGGGCCGGGTGCACGACCCTTATTCCTACGAGATCGAGACCTGGACCCAGGCTCAAAGCCAGTTTCCCAAGGCCCAGCGTGTGGTCTGGATGAAACCCAAGCAGGCGTAGGACGGCAGCATGAACAACGAACAACCCAAATCACCATCACGCCGGGGTGTCATCAAAGGCGGGCTGCAAGCCCTGGGCACCTTGGCCGTGGGCGAAACCATTGCACTCACACCCGGCACGGCCGAAGCAGCGCAGCCGACTGGTAATACGCGCCAGCTGATCGGCCAACGCAAAACACAGCGCCGAGCCAACGGCCGGGGCCGGCTGAAAAACGACTACAGCAAGGCCCAGGTCATTAAGAGCGTGTGCCTGAACTGTTCCACCGTGTGTGGCATCCAGGGTTATGTGATCGACGGCCAACTCGTCAAGGTGGGCGGCAATCCCGAAGACCCCAACAACGGCAAGAGCCTGTGCGCCAAAGGCCAGAGCGGCCCCACCATCAACAACTACGCCGACCGGCTGCTCTACCCGTTGGCGCGCGTAGGCCCGCGGGGCAGCGGGCAGTGGAAGCGCATCAGCTGGGAAGAAGCCTATGCGCAAATAGCGCCGCGCATCCGCAAGGCCATGGACGAAGGCAAACCCGAAGAGGTGGCCATCCATATCGGCCGGTCGCGCCTGGGTGAAGAAATGGGGCGCTTCCTGAATGCCGTGGGCACACCGTCGTTGTTTAACCACCGCGCGCTGTGTTCCAGCAACAAACGCGCCGCCAACTACGTGTGCCTGGGCGAAACCGACTGGGAAACACCCGACGCCGAACACACCAAGTACATCCTGAACTTCGGCGCCAACTTTTACGAAGCGCACCAGGGTGCCATCCATGTGGCCAAGCGCATGATCCGCGGCCGTTTTGATAACGGCGCCAAGCTGGTGACCTTTGACGTACGCCTGTCCAACACCGCCGGCCGCAGCGACGAATGGTGGGCGCCCAACCCCGGCAGTGAAGGCGGCATAGCGCTGGCCATGGGCCACGCCATCATGGAAGCGGGGTTGGCAGACCGTGCGTTTCTGGATGACTGGTGCAACGTCAACGCGGCCGACCTGCAAGCCTGGCTCAAACCCTACACCCCCGAGTGGGCCGAAAAGCTGTCGGGCATACCAGCGGCCGACCTTCGCCGCATGGCTTTGGAATTCGCCGCCGTCAGGCCGGCGTGCGTGGCCTTCACCAACCGCGGCTCCTCAGCGCACTACAACGGATTCAACAACGACCGCGCGGTGATCTTGCTGAACGCCATTGTCGGCAGCATCGGCCAGCCCGGTGGTTACTGCTATGGCGAAGAACCCACGCGTGTGCCACCGCGGGTATTTCCGCAGCCGCAGCCCCGGCCACCCGCACCCAAAGCCAAAAGCGCCATTGAAAACCCGCCCGAATGGCCGCTGGCCAACAAGTGGCAGCGCATGAAGGTGGGGCAGATTGTTTATGACTACCTGAAGCAGGGTCGCGGCAAGATGCAGGTGTACATCACTTACACGTTAGCTGCACCGCAAACCTGGCCAGAAGGCCGCAGCCTGGCGGTGGAGGTGCTGAAAGACGAAAAGCTGATTCCTTTCCACATTTGTTCTGACGTGGTTTACAGCGAAACCGCGCACTACGCCGACCTGATCTTGCCCGACGCCAGCTACATGGAGCGCTGGGGCTTTGACACCCGCAACAACATGGAACTGCGCGACTACGTCACCCTGCGCCAACCCCTGGTGCCGCCGCCGGCCGAGTGCAAGAGTTTTGTCGATGTGCTGATTGAACTGGGCAAGCGCATTTCACCCGAGACCGCGAAGTACTTTCAGTTCAAGGACCATGAAGACTGGGTGCGCCAGCGCTGCACCGGCCTGAGCAAACTGGTGGGCCAGGACGGTTTTGAATACATGAAAGCCCACGGCGTGTGGCAAGACCTGAGCAAGCCCAAGTACTACAGCTTGTACAACTGGGAGCTGACGGCCACGCAGTTGCGCGACACACGTGTGGACGAGGCCACGCAGACCATCTTCCGCAAAGGCGCCGATGGAAAAGAAGCGGCCATCGGCCTGATGCGCGAAGGCAAGGCGCGGCGCGGTTTTGCCACACCTTCGCGCAAGTTCCAGGTCCTCAGCCAGGACGTGGCGGATGCCGCCAAGGACCTGGCTTTCCCCGAGCCATATGGCGCCGGCATGCCAGGTTACTTCGCCGTGCCCTCGATAGAAAGCATGGGCCCCGACCACCTGCACCTGGTGACTTTCAAGTGGAATGTGCACACCCAGGGCCGCACCGCGTCGCAAAAGTACCTGACGGAAATCGTGCACCACAACCCGCTGTGGATGCACACCTCGGCGGCGCAGGCGCGGGGGCTGAAAACCGGCGACTTGGTGGAAATCACTACCTGGCGCGGCGTGGCGCATGCCTACAAACATGCCACCGACAAACCGGGTGATGCGGTGGGCACGGTGGTGGTGCCGGTGTACGTGACCGAAGGCATACACCCCAAAGTGATTGCCATGTCCAACAGCCTGGGCAACTTTGCGCACGGCCGCGCCGGCAACGGCAAGCGTGGGCCGCGCGAAAGTTTTGCGGGCTTCGACGACAAGGTGATCGAAGAAGACCAGGACTTGTCGGAAGACATGTGGTGGGGTGCCGGCCAGGGTTTGTGGTCGCGCTTGACCGGCGCTGGCAACGGCCTGGGCGTGGGTTACAACATCAACGCCATCCTGCCGATCTACCCTTCACCGCTGGTGGGCATGCAGGGTTGGTACGACACCGTCTGCACGGCCCGGCGAGTGTGACGCGGGACTTCTGAGCCCGCCTTGTGCAAGCCGCCTTGCATACAGCGTGTAGAAATTAAAGTTAGCTTTAATATAAAGGTCCGCTGTTCAAGAGACCTTGCACACCATGCGCAGCACCGGCCGTTACGTCAACACCACCACGCTGGGTGAGACGGTGCGCGCCTTCGTGCCGAAGGCCCTGCCACCGGCCGCGCCTGTGTTGGACCCGGCGTGTCACACCGCCGGAGCGCGCAGCGCCGAGCTGGCGCTGGCCCGGCTGGCCGGCGTGGCGGGGCTGGTGCCTTCGGTGGACTGGCTGCTGTACAGCGCCATCCGCAAGGAAGCGCTGCTCACCTCGCAGATCGAAGGCACGCAGGCCTCGTTGACCGACCTGTTCGACGATGAAGCCGGGCTGGTGGTGAGCAACGGCGACGACGTGGAGGAGGTCAGCAACTACCTGCGCGCCTTCCGCCTGGTGCGTGACAACCTGCGCAGCGCGCGCGGCTTGCCGCTCAGCGTGCGGCTGCTGTGCGACGCCCACCGCCTGCTGCTGGACGGTGTGCGCGGAGCGGGCAAGCGGCCGGGCGAGCTGCGCCGCTCGCAAAACTGGCTCGGCGGCAGCCGGCCGGGCAAGGCCGTGTTCGTGCCGCCACCGCCCGAGCAGGTGCCCGCGCTGCTGGCCGAGCTGGAACGCTACATCCACGGCGATGCCGGCAAGCTGCCGCCTTTGCCACCACTCGTGCGCGTGGCCCTGGTGCACGCGCAGTTCGAGACCATCCATCCCTTTCTGGACGGCAACGGTCGCATGGGTCGCCTGCTGATCGCAGCACTGCTGGAACATTTCAGGCTGCTGCCAGAGCCGCTGATGTATCTCAGCGGCTTCTTGAAGCAGCATCAGCAGCTTTACTACCAGCACCTGTCAGCGGTGCGAACCCAGGGCGACTGGGAAGCCTGGGTGGGCTTCTTCCTGCAAGGCGTGGAAGTCGCCGCCGCCGACGCCGAACGCGGCATCGTGGCCATCAACAGCTTGGTGGCGGTCGACCGCCGCCGTCTGCTGGCGCTTCCGCGCGTGGGCGCCATCGGGCTGCGCCTGTTCGAGTTGCTGCCGCTGATGCCGCGCTTCACCATCGAACAGGTGCGTCAGAAACTCGACACCACCTTCCCCACGGCCACCGCTGCGGTGACACTGCTGCAAGACCTGGGCATCGTGAACGAGCTGACCGGACAGAAGAAAAACCGCAGCTACAGCTACCAGGCCTACATCGACCTGCTGAGCCGCTAGATCAACCACCCGCACCCACCAAACGGCACCCAAGAGCCGAAAGGACCTGTCATGAACCACTGTTGGATAGGCTTGTTGCTCGGCGTGCTGGCGCTGCTGACGGGCTGCGGCACCCCGTACGCCACGGTGCCCGACGCCGCCGGCCGACCGGTGATGCTGCTGGGCCACGACCCGGTGGCTTACTTCACGCAGGGCCGGCCGCTGCGCGGCTCCACACAGCATGTGGTGGACCTGCCCGAGCGCAGTTACTACTTCGCCAGCGCCGAGCACAAGGCGCAGTTTCAGGCTGCGCCCGCGCGCTTCGAGCCCCAGTACGGCGGCTTCTGCGCCAGCGGCGCGGCTTTTGCCATCAAGCTGGGCAGCGACCCCACGGCCTGGCAAGTGCGCGACGGCCGCCTGTTCATCTTTGGTGATGTGATCGGGCAGACAGCCTGGGGCGTCGACCCGGCCTGGAACGTGGGCCATGCCGACCGCCTGTGGCCCGCCATCGCCAGCCGCGGCTGGCGTGCGCAGTCACTGGGCGCCTACCTCAGCAAGGTACCGCACTACCAGAGCGGCGCGCAAATCCGCGACCAATGGCTGGCACTGCACCCGGGGCAAAGCTGGCCCGCCTACGACCCCGGCGGGATGGTAAAAAACCTGTTCCTGAAGCGCCCGGGGTGGCGTGCCGCCGAGGGGTTCGGGCAGCCGGCGCTGGGCTACCCCTGACAGGCCCATTGCAGATACAGCGGCTGGTACAGGTGTCGGGATTCTGTCGCAGTTTTCCGTGATACGGAGCGGTGCCCCGTGTCATGAAAGTTAGCTCCCGTCAGCCCGGCGCGGCTGCCAGGCGGGCGTTGAAGGTTTTGCTCGGGCGCATCACCGGCCCCAGTTTCTCCGGGTCTGGCAGGTAATAACCACCAATGTCGACCGGCTTGCCCTGTACCGCGGCCAGCTCGGCGACGATGGTTTTTTCGTTGTCGGCCAGCTGCTGCGCCAGCGCGCTGAACTGCTTGGCCAGCTCGGCGTCTTCGGTCTGCGCCGCCAGTTCTTGCGCCCAATACAGCGCCAGATAAAACTGGCTGCCGCGGTTGTCCAGCTGCCCGGTCTTGGCACTCGGCCCCTTGTTGTTGTCCAGCAGCTTGCCGGTGGCCGCGTCCAGCGTGCGCGCCAGTATCTTGGCCTTCGGTTTGTTCGTCTTCAGCCCCAGGTCTTCCAGGCTCACGGCCAGTGCCAAAAACTCGCCCAGGCTGTCCCAGCGCAGGTGGTTTTCTTCCACCAGCTGCTGCACATGTTTGGGGGCAGAGCCGCCGGCGCCGGTTTCGTACATGCCACCACCGGCCATCAGCGGCACGATGGACAGCATCTTGGCACTGGTGCCCAGTTCCATGATCGGGAACAGGTCGGTCAGGTAGTCGCGCAGGATGTTGCCGGTGGCGCTGATGGTGTCCAATCCACGCGCCACGCGCTCCAGGCTGTAGCGCATGGCGCGTACCTGGCTCATGATCTGGATGTCCAGGCCGGCGGTGTTGTGCTCGTGCAGGTACATCTTCACTTTGGTGATCAGCTGCGCTTCATGGGGGCGGTACTGGTCCAGC
>JANNMQ010000312.1:0-1714 GCA_031398045.1 Rubrivivax sp. | reverse complement strand
CAAATTCGTAATCTCGGCCGGTGCTGAAAAGTGCGACCATGCCGGCCTGTGTAATCAGCCCCGGTCCGCGGCCTCACCATGCGCCTTTTGGTTGTTGAAGACGAATCCAAACTGGCCCAATACCTGCACAAGGGCCTGGGCGAAAACGGCTATGTGGTGGACGTAGCACGCGATGGCATTGAAGGCCGACGGCTGGCCACTGGCGGTGAATACGACCTGGTGCTGCTGGACATCATGTTGCCCGGTGTGGACGGTTATGGCGTGCTGGCCGCATTGCGTGCACAAAGCCGCTACGTGCCGGTGTTGATGTTGACTGCGCGCGACCGTGTGGAAGACCGTGTGCGCGGGTTGGAGCAGGGTGCTGACGATTACCTGGTCAAACCCTTTGCCTTTTCTGAACTGCTGGCGCGTGTGGCTGCGCTGCTGCGGCGCGGCCCGGCGCAAGGGGGTGCCAGCGCCCAGGCCGCTACCCAGCTTCGCCTGGGCGACCTGGAACTGGACCTGGTGGCGCGCAAGGCCACCCGCACCCAGCAGCGGCTGGACCTGACGGCCAAAGAATTCAACCTGCTGGCGCTGCTGCTGCGCAGGCGTGGGCAGATTTTGTCGCGCACCACGCTGGCCGAACAAGTGTGGGACATGAATTTCGATTCCGACACCAACGTGGTGGAAGTGGCGGTGCGCCGCCTGCGCGCCAAGCTGGACGACCCTTTTGACGCCAAGCTGCTGCACACCGTGCGCGGCATGGGTTATGTGCTGGAAGAAAGAGAAGAATGAACACCGCTGCCAACCCGCCGCTGGTGCAGACACCCCCATCCGTGCTTGGCGCGCCAACGCTGGCCACCAGCCCCACGCTGTGTGCTTCGGTGTTGTGCAGCCATTCCATTGGCCGTCGTCTGTCACTGAAGCTGGCGCTGTTCACCATGGTGGTGCTGACCGTGCTGTTCAGCTTTTCCTGGTTGGGCGTGGGCATGATGATCAAGGAGCGCAATGCGCAAGATCTGCACACGCGCTGCGAGCTGCTGGAAGATGTGTTGACCTTGGAAGCCCGTGCTGGTGGTGAGGCCGCCGTGCTGCAACGGCTAAAAGCCGATGCGCCGATGCGTGCGCACTCGCACTTGCAGGTTTGGCGGGCCGACCGTTCACTGCTGTACAGCGACCCCGTGCCGGCTGGCGTGGCGAGTTCTTCGCACGTGCAGATGGACCGCATCAACGTGGTGGCCCCCACCTTGGCCGGCGGTGTTTTGTTGGTGGACTACTCGGTCGACTTTTCACGCGACGCCGCCATTGGTCGCCGCTGGGGTTGGCTGCTGGTGCTGGCCACGCTGGCCGCTGGTGCCGTGGTGTCGGTGGGGGCGCGCTGGCATGTGCAGCGCCAGCTGCGCCCGCTGCACGACCTGGCAGCGCAAACGCGTGCCATGTCGCCGGGCAAGCTGGACCAGCGACTGCAGTTGAAAGACCCGGCCGAAGAGTTGCTGCCCTGGATCGACCAGTTCAACGCCTTGATGCAACGCCTGGAGCAGTCTTATGCGCAGCTGGAAGGTTTTAATGCCGACGTGGCGCACGAGCTGCGCACGCCGCTGGCCAACCTGATGGGACAGACCGAGGTGGTGCTGTCGCGCGAAAGGCCGCAGAGTGAGCTGCGTGACACTTTGGCATCCAACCTGGAAGAGATGCAGCGCCTGTCGGCGATGGTCAACGACATGCTGTTCCTGTC
>JANNMQ010000277.1:0-3838 GCA_031398045.1 Rubrivivax sp. | reverse complement strand
AGCGGTCGTGCACGGGCACCCGCCCGCACTTCGGCCAGCCAAGATGTGAGCTGGCCCGGTTCCAGCGCCGTCAATGTCAACACCGCGCGGTCGCCCTGCAGCGACAGTTTGGCTTTGGCACCCAGTCTTTCAACCGCCGCTTTCAGCACCGCGGCCGCTTGTTCAGGTGCCACCGGTGGCGTGGCGCGCAGCTGTTCAGCTTCAGCGGCCAGCGCGCGCATCAGCTGCAACTGGGCATCCAGTGTTTCCAGTTCTGCGGGCGCCCGCTGCAAGGTGCGCCAGGCCGGTTGCACCGCCAGCGCCCACAACAGGCCCGCCGCCAGCACCGCACCGCCCGTGGCCAGCAGGCGCCGTTCACGCGCTGCCAGGCCACGCCACCAGCTTCTGGCAGCACCGCCTGTGCGCGGCGCCACGCTGCTTTCAACGGCGCTAAGTTTGGTCTCGCTCATGAAGCGGCACCTGCGGCACCGGCCGCACCCGTTGCGCCTGCAGCGCCCACGCCGCCTGGCCCGCTTGCACGTGCCAGTGTCAGCCGGCCGTCGGACAGTTCAACGGTCCAGCCTGCGGGCCGCAGTCGGTCACGCAGGGCCGCAACTTCGGCTGGCTGCCAGCCGGGTGCGGCCAGCACCAGTCGGCCGGATTCGTAGCGCAAACTGCCCACAGGGCCCTTGCCGTCGGGCCAACCCGCGGCGGCGGCACCCAAAACCACTTCCAGATCGGCGCCACCGGGGCGGCCGGCGGCGGCGCGCAGGCGTTCAGTTTCTGCCGCCATCTGCGCCGGCGCGTCGAGCACGGTACGCACGCCCGGGTGTGTGCTGCGCAAGAGGTTGTCGATGGCCGCGCGGCGCGTCTGCAAAGTTTGCCGCTGCTGCCAGGCGTAAACATTCAGGCCCAGCAGTTGCAAGGCCAGCAGCGCCACCAGGCCATAACGGGCCAACCGCCAGTCGGCACTGAGCAGCCGCTGGCCCACCGCGCCCACCGCACGCAGGCCGCGGTGCTGCGAGGCCAGCGCAAACTGGCGCAGGTTCAGCGCACCTTGCGCCGCTTCCAGCAGATGTTCAGCCTCGGTCTGCAAGGGCACCGGGCGGCCCAGGTAACGTTCCGCGGCCAGCGCGGCGGCCGGCGTGGTGGTCCAGCGCTGCCCTGGTGCGTCGTCGGCCCAGGACGTGCGCAGCGCGGCAGCAAGGCCTGAACCGGCGGGGCCGGCCAAGGGCAGGCTGCAGACGCCATCTTCCCGGCTGACACACAAATAGGGTTCGCCGCCCAGGGAGTCACTGGCCAACAGGGGACTGGCGCTTTCCGTCAGCGCCGCAGCCGCTGGGCTTGCCATCCCGTCTGCAAGGCCCGCTGCCGGGAAGGCGCTGGCGCCGGGGTGCACGCTGCCCTGCAGCAAAAAGTGGCCCCGCAATCCAGGGCCCGGAGGCGGCATCATCGCCACCACGCGCTCGACGCTGCGGCCCGCTGCTTCCAGCGCTGCCAACGCCGCTGCCAGGCGCGGCCCATGGGTGGCAGCCACCCAGCCTTCGCGGCCCGGCACGGCGTCGGGTGCCAGTGCCAGATGCACGGCTTCTTCGTCGTCCAGCAGGCGTTCTTCCAGCATCCCGGCCAGAGCGGCTGGCATGCGCGCCGGGTTGGCCTTG
Source organism: Rubrivivax sp. (assembly GCA_031398045.1). Classification (GTDB taxonomy): domain Bacteria; phylum Pseudomonadota; class Gammaproteobacteria; order Burkholderiales; family Burkholderiaceae_C; genus Rubrivivax. The sequence goes on along the minus strand of JANNMQ010000277.1, from coordinate 2,198 downwards.
GGTACCAGCAGCCGGTGCCAGCTCACATCGGCGTTGGCCAGCACCAGCACCACGCTGTCGGCCTTGGGCAGCTGTGCCAGGGCGGCCTGGCGCAGGGGGCCGGCCTGCAATCCATCTGCGCTGAGCACGTAGTCCCACTGCTGGGGCAGCCGCAAGCCCTGGACAGGCTCGCCGCCGGCAGCCCGTGCGCCCAGGCGTTCGCGGGGAGGACACTTCACAACAAGCAAGGACATCAGTTCGGCATGCCGGCGGCAGTTAGAAGCGCAAAGGAAGACGCGCCACTCGGCGCGATCGGTATTCTGACCGTCTATTGTTGCCGGCTGAGGTTGCCCACCACCCCGGGTCAACGGGGTGCAAGCGCAAAGCTCTGCCGTTCGCGGCGCAACACGTCAACGCGGCCGTCGCGCCGCACCAGCAGCGAGCGTTCTTCCAGCACCCGGTCTTCAAGTCGCAGCCGGCCAGCGACAAAAAAATAGGCCGTGCCCACGCTGACGCGGTTGCTGTCCAGCACGGCGTCGGGCGCCAGCTGCGCCTTCACGTCGTCCAGCTTCTCAAAGGGCCGCCGTTGCCGCGCCAGCAGCAAGCGTTGGGCACCACCCAGGTCCAGCCCGTCGATGGCGGCCACCAGGGCTTCACGCGGCGCGGTGTTCACGTTGACGGGCGTGCGGGCTGGCAGCAGGTCCACCAGGGGCGCCAACAGCTGCAGCAAGGGGGCTTCGAAACCCAGCCAGGCCAGGTCGGCAAAACGTTGGGGTTGCAACGGCTGGTCGCTGGCCACCGCAGCGGCGCCGGCAGTGGCAACCGTCGGGCTGGCGCCCGTGGCTGCCGCAAGCGGGCTGGCGCCCGCAAGGGCCCCCGCCAGACGGTCAGCGGTGTCGTCAGGCGCACCCGCCGCCGTGCACAGGCGCTTCAGCGCTTCCACCTGCACAGGCACCAGCTTGCCCGCGTCGTCCAGCAGGCTTCGCAGGTTGAAGCGGGCCTGCGCGTCTTCGATCTGGCCCGAAATAAAAGCTTCGGGCCCGGTGTCGGCGTTGTTGTCCTTGTCGACCGCCAAAAACGACGACAGACGGGCTTCTTCCAGCGGCGTCGCCCAGGGTTCGTCCAGCCCGTCGTAGGGATTGGCCCGTGAACGGTTGTTGCGCTGGTCTTCGCGCAGGATCAAACGCGCCCAGTCCAGCGCGCCGTTCAGGATCCAGGCTGCCTGCGTACGGGCGCGTTCGGCCGCTTCGATCTGGATGGCCCGGCTCTGGTGCCACACCATGCCCGCAGTGACGGTAGCCACCAAAGCCAGGATGATCATGGCCAGCAGCAAAGCCGCGCCACTTTGAAGGGCACGTGTGGGTGCGCGAGGCACTGCCTTGGCGGCGGGATGCGGCTGTTGCGGCATCGTCATGCGCCCGAGGGCCCCAGCGCGATGTCGCGTGTCAACTTCTTGCCGTCCAGCGTGATCACCATGCGCACCGCCGCGGGCAACTGTTCGACCAGCACCGGCGGGCGCGCGGCGGCCGCTGGGGCCGCTGCCGCTGCCGCAGGCGCGGCGGCCACCGCGCCGTCCGCCTTGGTAGTGGCAGCAGCATCGCCCGCCGGGGCGGCAGGGTCCGCCGGCGGCGCAGGCTGCGCTGCAGTAGCCGCCACGCCGGCATTGGGCAGCGCCGCGCCGGCAGCCCGCAGGTCGCCGCTGCTCTGCGCGTTGCTCCAGGCATTGCCGCGGAAAAAGTAGATCTGCCATTCGCTGGCCGCGCGCGCCAGTTCCAACTGCCCGGCTTCAGTGCCCACAAACTGCTGGCTGCGCAGCCACACGTCCTGCAGTTCTTGGGTGCGGGTGTAGGCCGGGCTTACCCAGCGCTGCCAGACACCGCCACGCACCGCCCAGGTGACCAGCGCCACGCCGGCATCGGTGCGGCGCGTCAGGCGCAGCGTCTGGCCGTCGAAGTCCAGCGCGGGCACCGCGCCGCTGTCGTGCAAGGCCTGCAGGTCCTGCTCCCATTGCGTCAACACGGTGGCCAGACGCACCGCGTCGTCCACCGCCACCCGGCTGGCATCGCGCGAACGCAGCACACTGTCCAACCCCTGCCACGAAAGCGCCGCCAACAGGGCCATGGCAAACAAGGCCACCAACACTTCCATTTTACCATTGCTGAATTATAATTCCCACTTGTTCATCCATGATAGCGAATTCTTTTGCACCCCATGGTCTT